>JAHHTM010000026.1 GCA_020024675.1 Muricomes sp. | reverse complement strand
AATAGGTATGGATGCATTGTATAGTGTAGGAATGAGTAGTGAAAATCCACCATACTTCCTTGAAATTGAATATACACCAGTAAAAAGCAATGCGAATCGGATAGGATTAGTCGGAAAAGGTGTGACTGTGGACACAGGAGGATACTGTCTGAAATCCGCTTCCTCTATGGCTGGGATAAAAGGAGATATGGCAGGAGCAGCAGCGGTAGCAGGAGCTATGTATGCGGTGATCAAAAATGGAGAGAAGAAAAATGTATCGGCCTTCTTGCCGATGTGTGAGAATAGAATTTCAGATGGAAGTCTTCTTCCAGGAGATGTAATATCTTCCTATTCTGGAAAAACGATAGAAGTGATGAATACGGATGCGGAAGGAAGACTCATTCTTGCAGATGCAGTTTCTTATGCTGCAAAAAAGGGAAATGTAACATCAATACTTGATATTGCTACATTAACTGGATCAGTTGTAAATATGCTTGGTTTTTCAATAGCAGGAGTGTTGTGCGATGATGATAAACTTTATAAGAGATTTGAGAATGCTTTTGAAAAATCAGGTGAACAGTATCACAGACTTCCATTTGAAAAAGAACATGAGGAAATGATAAAAAGTGAAGTGGCAGATGTAAAAAATATAGGAGGTTCTTGTTGTGGAACAATTACAGCGGGCTTGTTTATACGAAAGTTTGCAGAACAGATTCCATGGATTCATTTGGATATCGCAGGAACTGCGTGGGTAGACACTCCGTTATGGAAATATCAACAGACAGGGGCCACCGGAGCAGGCGTCTCAACAATATACCATTTGTGTGAAACGGAATAAAAATGTTATATAGATAGGATTCTTTTCGTGTGAAAGGAAATAGATGAATAAAGATTTCTCGTGATGGGTTAAGACCTGTTTACGAGAAATTTTTTTTGAATAGTAGAACGGTATTTATGAAAACAAACAAGGTATTAATAATAAATTAGTACTTGACAATATAAGGTACTGAATATATTATAATAGTAAAAGGGGGGATGGATTGTGAATGCCCAGTTTAAAAAAGGAGTATTAGAATTGATAGTACTCGTTTCTGTAGGAAAAAGAGATATGTATGGATATGAGTTAGTAGAAGAAGTTTCAAAAGTAGTAGATGTAAAAGAGGGAACCATATATCCTCTTTTAAAACGAATGACAAATGAGCATTATTTCGAGACATATTTAAAAGAGTCGACGGAAGGACCACCAAGAAAATATTATCACATTACAGCGATGGGAATTTTGCAAAGAGACAGTCTTATTAAAGAATGGAAAGAATTTCAAAGCAGGGTGTGCGAATTTTTAGAAGAAGATCAGGGGGTATAAAGATGAAAAAAGATGAATTTTTTGAAGTTTTGAAAAAGAAACTTGTGATCATAGAAGAAAATGAGCTGAATGATATTTTAAATGAATACGAACAGCACATTTCTATGAAAATGCAAAATGGCAATATCACGGAAGAAGAAGCAATCAAAGATTTTGGAAATATCGATGAACTGGTTGCGGAAATTCTAGAGTCCTACCATGTAAAAGTTAATTACAATGCAAAGATAAAAGAAGAAAAGCAGGCTCAGCTCAAAGAAAGCGCAAAAGAGATAGGGGAAAATACGAAGCATTTTTGTGGAAAAGTTTTTCAAAAAGCAAAGGTAATGTTGAAAAATGGATGGAGTTCAGTAAAAGCATTTTTAAAAAATATTTACGGAAAAGTAAAATTAGATGCGGAAAAACCAGACCAACAAAATGAGTTGCCATTAAATGTGGATAACTTTCTTCAAGAGATACCGATGACTGCAATAGAAAATCAAGGAAGATTGAAAATGTGGATAAAAAAACTTGGTTTCTGGTGCAGAAAAGTTATAAAAGCTTGTGTAAAATTATGTATCTGGTGTATTCGGATCATATGGAACTTATGTGTGCTTGGTTTTGCTTTCCTACTTACAATTTTCAGCTGTTTTATGCTTTATGTTTTTGGAGCCTCGATTGTTTTGTTAGTGGAGGATTATCCGCTGTGGGGAGTGTTGTTTATAAGTTTGGGAGCTGTTATCTTTAGTGCCGCAGCTATCACTGGAACTGGTCTTTTGATCCGAAAGAAAAAGAATAGCAAAAGATTTCTGACAGAAAAAGCAAGAGGTATCGTAAAGATCGTTGTTGTTGTTTGTCTGGCATTTGGAGTTGTTTTAGGTGGTATAGGTACAGGAATTGGGTTTGTTGAATTTTCAAGCTTTACATATGGTGGAGAGAAATCACTTTTTAAAGAAGAAAAGACAGTGACAAGAGTAACGACCAATGTTCCGTTAGGAAACATAGGAAGGATAGAATTAGAAAACATATACGATGGACATGATTGGATAGAACCAGAAGTAGTATTCGATGCAACGATTCCCCAGGGACAGATTTGTTATGAAATCGTAAATAACCAAAAGGATATTTCTTATATGGCAGATTCGTATATTACCTATGAAGAGGAGTACGAAGATACACAAGGACAGGAAGGGGATGTTTACAGAGTGTATCTTTCACAAGGTTATGGAAGAAATGAACTTAAGGTCATAATGGAAATAAAAGACGAGATGTTGAAAGATATCAAAGAAAGAAAAGTATATTCTTATAAAACGAATGAAATGATTTCAGCAAAAATTCTTGTAAATCCTCAGATGAAAAAATATTTCTAAAAATTGAACCACATATGAGAGACGCTATTTTCATGAGTGTCTCTCTTTTTTATTGTGATTAGCGAAACTTCTTAATGGGAATTAGTTTTTTTCATACCCTGAATAGTGGAGGAAAATATTGTACTTTTATAAGTTTACATTTATAATGAGCCTGTAGTTATTAATAGAACTGAATGATAAAGGAGAGCCATTTATATGCAAATGTTATCAATCGAACAGGAACTGAAAGACAATTCATACCCAGGCAGAGGCATTATTATTGGTAAAAGTGCAAATGGAAAAAAAGCGGTAACCGCATATTTTATTATGGGACGCAGTGAAAACAGCCGTAACCGTATTTTTGTAGAAGATGGAGAAGGAATCCGTACACAGGCATTTGATGAATCAAAACTTACAGACCCAAGTCTTATTATCTATGCACCTGTCAGAGTATTAGGAAACAAGACTATTGTTACAAATGGCGACCAGACAGATACGATTTATGATGGTATGGACAAGCAGATGACATTTGAGCAGAGTCTTAGAAGTAGAGAGTTTGAGCCAGATGCTCCAAATTATACACCGCGTATTTCAGGTGTTATGCACCTTGAAAATGGAACATATGATTATGCGATGTCAATTTTAAAGAGCAATAACGGAAACCCAGACAGCTGTCATAGATATACATTTGCCTATGAAAATCCAATAGCAGGAGAGGGTCACTTTATCCATACATATAAATGTGATGGAAATCCGCTTCCTAGTTTTGAGGGAGAACCAAAACTGATTTCCATTCCAGATGATATAGAAGTGTTCACAGAAACATTGTGGAACAGTTTAAATACAGACAATAAAGTTTCTTTATTTGTACGTTACATTGATATTGAAACAGGAAACTATGAAACAAAAATCGTAAATAAGAATAAATAAGGAGCAGGAAATCATGAAAGAACTGGAATTAAAATATGGTTGTAATCCAAATCAGAAACCATCCAGAATTTATATGGAGAACGGAAATGAGCTTCCAATCAAGGTGTTATGTGGACGTCCGGGATACATTAATTTCCTTGATGCCTTTAATGGATGGCAGCTTGTAAGTGAACTGAAAAAAGCAACAGGACTTCCTGCAGCAACATCTTTTAAACATGTATCACCAGCTGGAGCAGCGGTAGGACTTCCACTTACAGATATTCTCGCAAAAATCTACTGGGTTGAAGATTTGGGTGAGTTATCTCCGCTTGCATGCGCATATGCAAGAGCAAGAGGCGCAGACAGAATGTCATCTTTTGGAGATTTTATCGCATTATCAGATGTATGTGACGTAGACACAGCAAGACTGATCAAACGAGAGGTCTCTGATGGTGTGATCGCACCAGGTTATGAGCCAGAAGCACTTGAAATATTGAAACAAAAGAAAAAAGGAAATTATAATGTGATTGAAATCGATCCAGATTACGTTCCGGCTGCAATTGAAAGAAAAGAAGTATTTGGAATTACATTTGAGCAGGGAAGAAATGAATTAGTGATCAATGATGATTTCTTTGCAAATGTTGTAACAGAGAATAAAGAAATTTCAGATGCAGCTAAGATCGATCTTGCAATTTCTATGATCACATTAAAATATACACAGTCAAATTCTGTATGCTACGTAAAAGACGGACAAGCAATAGGTATTGGAGCAGGACAGCAGTCCAGAATCCACTGCACAAGACTTGCAGGACAAAAAGCAGATAACTGGTGGCTTCGTCAGTGTCCAAAAGTTATAAATCTTCCATTTAAAGAAGATATAAGAAGAGCGGACAGAGATAATGCAATCGACCTTTATATTGGAGAAGAGTATGAAGATCTTCTTGCAGACGGAGTCTGGGAAAATACTTTCACAGAGAAACCATCTGTGTTTACACGTGAAGAGAAGAGAGAATGGCTTGATAAGCTGGAAAATGTAGCTCTTGGTTCAGATGCCTTTTTCCCATTTGGCGATAACATTGAACGTGCATTCAAAAGTGGCGTAAAATATGTTGCACAGCCAGGTGGCTCTGTAAGAGATGATAATGTCATAGAAGCATGTAACAAGCATGGAATGGCAATGGCGTTCACAGGACTTCGTTTGTTCCATCACTAAAAAATAGAATGATAAGATCCCCTTAAACAGAAGGCGAAAAGGTCAAAACCTGTTTAAGGGGATTTTTTTGTACTGATATTCTTGTAATTACGGTAACAAGTATAGTATGATGTAGTCGTGCAGAGAAATAGATGAAGTTAGAAAAGAGGAATACAAGGTTATGGTGATAGAGACAAACAGCCCGGAAGAAACATATCAACTGGGGATAGACCTTGGGAAAGCGGCCCTTCCAGGTCATGTGTATACACTTACAGGTGATCTTGGAGTTGGAAAGACTGTGTTTACGCAGGGGCTTGCAAAAGGACTTGATATAGAAGAACCGGTGAATAGTCCGACGTTTACGATTGTTCAGGTATATGAGGAAGGACGACTTCCATTTTACCATTTTGATGTATACCGCATTGGTGATATTGAAGAAATGGATGAAATTGGATATGAAGATTACTTTTTTGGGGACGGCGTATGTCTTATAGAATGGGCGAATCTTATTGAAGAAATACTTCCGGAGAAGAGAACAGAAATTCTCATTGAAAAGGATTTAGAAAAAGGATTTGATTACCGTAAGATTACGATAGAAGAAATAAATTAAAAAAGAGAGGAAGTTAGATTATGCGGGTATTGGCAATTGACAGTTCAGGACTGACAGCGACAGTTGCTGTTGTTGAAGAAGACAGAACCCTTGCAGAATATACGATAGACTATAAAAAAACACATTCACAGACATTATTGCCTATGATTGATCAGGTTGCAAAGATGATAGAACTGGATCTTAGTACCATCGATGCTATAGCGGTAGCAGGAGGTCCGGGATCTTTTACAGGACTTAGAATCGGATCGGCTACAGCAAAAGGTTTAGGACTTGCACTTGGAAAACCACTGGTGCATATTCCGACAGTGGATGCACTGGCATATCAGGTGTATGGCTGTGAGAATATTATCTGTCCGATCATGGATGCGCGAAGAAATCAGGTTTATACAGGTTTATATACTTTTTCATATAAGGCTGGAAAAAAAGAAGATACAAATCAGGTGGACCCAGCATTTCAGGTGATCAGAATGCAGATGGCTATAGGGGTTGATGAACTGATTCAACGTTTAAACAGATATAACAGACCAGTTGTATTTTTAGGAGATGGAGTTCCTGTCTATAAAGAAATGATTGAAGGCAAGATAAAAGTGCCATATTCATTTGCACCGGCTTATATGAACAGACAAAGAGCGGCTGTGGTAGGAGCTCTTGGAATTGATTATTATAAAAAAGGTAAATACGAAACTGCAATGGAACATCAGCCGGATTATTTAAGAGTTTCACAGGCTGAGCGTGAACGTGCAGAAAGAGAAAAGAATTCTGTTCTTACTTATCGCGAACTTAAAGTAGAAGATGCGGCGGCTATTGCAGAAATGGAACGACAGACATTTACAGATGCCTGGAGTGAAAAGAGCATTCTTGAAACAGTAGAACAGTCACAAACAGTGTGTCTTGTAGCGGAAAAAGCAGGAAGAATTGCAGGGTATGTACTTTCTTATGTGGTGGCAGGAGAGAGTGAAATCGCTCGTATTGCTGTAGATAAAGATCGACGTCACCAAGGAATTGGACACTTTCTTATGAAAAGTCTTGAAAGTGAGTGCAAGAAAAGACAAGTTGAAAAAATTCTGCTGGAAGTAAGAGAAAGTAATAAACAGGCTCGTTCTTTTTATCAAAAGGAGGGGTTTGTTGTTGATGGAAAACGTCCAGACTTTTATGCAGACCCAAAAGAAGATGCAGTACTTATGAGTTATTTACTGGAAAAATAGAAGTACTTTCCAGTAGGAAATCGAAAAAAATAACTATATAATGAAGGCGTAACAAAAGCAGAATGTAAAGTACAGGAGGGGTTTGTATGCGCCAGTATCAGAAAAAAGAGATAGAAGAAATTAAAAAAATAGTTTGCAATAAATGTGGCAGAGAAATTGCAGTGAAAAATGGAAGAGCAGAAGAAGGTGTATTCAGTGTGGATCATACGTGGGGATATTTTTCGGAAAAAGATGGAGAAAGACATTCCTTTGATCTATGTGAATCGTGTTATGATGAATTCATTGCATCTTTTATAATTCCTGTAGAAATTGAGGGTTAATATGTTAGATGTTTGTTTGCTTGGAAGTGGTGGTATGATGCCACTTCCTTACAGATGGTTGACTGCCTTGATGACAAGATTCAATGGCAGCAGTCTTCTGATAGATTGTGGAGAAGGTACACAGATTGCGATCAAAGAAAAAGGGTGGAGCTTTAAACCAATTGATGTAATTTGCTTCACTCATTTTCATGGAGATCATATTAGTGGCCTTCCTGGATTACTTCTGACAATGGGAAATGCGGACAGGAGAGAACCACTTACTTTGATTGGACCCAAAGGACTTGGAAGAGTGGTTAATTCGTTGCGTGTGATCGCGCCAGAACTTCCGTTCCAAATTCATTGTGTGGAGATAGAAGGAAACAGCCAGACATTTGAAATGAATGGTTATAGATTGAAAGCGTTTCGTGTAAATCACAACGTAACGTGTTAGGGATATACAATAGAAATTGACCGTGCCGGAAAATTTGATCCTAAACGGGCGATTGAGCAGGAAATTCCACAGAAATATTGGGGACGACTGCAAAAAGGTGAGATGATTGAAGAGGATAGTAGAATACTGACTCCTGACATGGTGCTTGGTCCCCCACGCAAGGGAATAAAACTTACGTATACTACAGATACCAGACCAACTGATTCCATCAGAGAAAATGCAGTGGGTTCTGATTTGTTTATCTGTGAGGGTATGTATGGTGAAAAGGAAAAAGCTGTAAAAGCGGTAGAATATAAACATATGACATTTTATGAAGCGGCACAGCTGGCGAAAGATGCAGAAGTAAAAGAAATGTGGCTGACACATTACAGTCCATCACTTACGCATCCGGAAGAATATATGGGGGAAGTGCGTAAAATATTCCCATATGCCAAGGCGGGAAAAGATAAGATGTCAGTAGAATTAGGCTTTGAAGAATAGGAAGTGGATCAGATTATGAGAGAACTTAGGAGTATAAACATTCTGGCAATTGAAAGCTCCTGTGATGAAACAGCGGCGGCAGTTATCAATAATGGAAGGATTGTGAGGTCTAATGTAATATCTTCCCAAATAGAGCTTCACAAACTTTATGGTGGTGTTGTACCAGAAATTGCATCGAGAAAGCATATTGAAAAAATAAATCAGGTTGTGGAAGAAGCGTTAAAAGAAGCGGACACCACATTGGATGATATTGACGCGATTGGGGTTACTTATGGGCCGGGACTTGTAGGAGCACTTCTTGTAGGGGTGGCAGAAGCAAAAGCAATCGCATTTGCTAAGAATCTACCTCTTATAGGTGTGCACCATATTGAAGGACATATTTCGGCCAATTATATAGAACATCCGGATTTGGAACCACCTTTTATCTGTCTGGTAGTTTCAGGAGGACATACGCATCTTGTACGCGTTCAGGATTATGGAAAATATGAAATTTTGGGAAGAACAAGAGATGATGCTGCAGGCGAGGCATATGACAAAGTTGCGCGTGCTATTGGATTGGGATATCCGGGCGGACCTAAAATAGACAGAATAGCAAAGGAAGGAAATCCGGATGCGATCAAATTTCCAAAAGCTAAAATTGACGGGGCGCCATCGGACTTTAGTTTTAGTGGGCTTAAATCTGCTGTCTTAAATTATATTAATGGCTGTAAAATGAAAGGAGAAACTTATGATCCTGCTGATATTGCAGCATCATTCCAGAAGTCGGTAGTAGAGGTATTAGTAGAAAAATCTATGAACGCAGTTGAAAAATATGGAATGGACAAATTTGCGATAGCAGGTGGAGTTGCATCCAACAGTGCCCTTAGAGAAGGTATGAAAAAAGCATGTGAGGAAAGAGGAATCAAATTCTATCATCCATCACCAATTTATTGTACAGATAATGCGGCTATGATCGGTGCAGCGGCATACTATGAGTATTTGGCAGGAACAAGACATGGTTGGGATTTAAATGCTGTACCTAATTTGAAATTAGGGGAACGTTAGTTTTAAAAGAAATTTATGAAAAGAGGAAATGCTATGGAGAAAATACATTGTACTGCGATTGTACTGG
Organism: Muricomes sp.; assembly: GCA_020024675.1. Taxonomy (GTDB): domain Bacteria; phylum Bacillota; class Clostridia; order Lachnospirales; family Lachnospiraceae; genus JAHHTM01. Next base: position 1,234 of record JAHHTM010000026.1, on the reverse strand, counting down.
CAGCAGGCAAGGGAAAACGTATGGGAACGAAAGTTCATAAACAATATCTTGAACTGGCAGGAAAACCGGTGCTGTATTATTCTCTAAAAGCGTTTGAAGATTCTGCACATATAGATGAAATCATTCTTGTTACTGGATCAGGAGAAGAAGAATATTGCAAAAAACAGATTGTGGACAAATATCAGATCTCTAAAGTGACGGAAATTATTTCCGGTGGTAAAGAACGATACCATTCGGTTTGGAATGGATTATCAAAAGTTACAGGGAAAGGCTATACTTTTGTGCACGATGGTGCACGTCCATTTGTAAATGAAGGTATGATCGAACGTGCTTTGTGTGAAGTGAAAAAAAGTAAAGCATGTGTTGTGGGCATGCCTGTAAAGGATACGGTTAAAATAGCGGATTCTGAAGGGTATGTGGCAAATACACCTGATAGAAGCAGGGTGTGGACTATTCAGACACCTCAAGTGTTTGAAAATGATCTGTTAAAAGAAGCATATAAGAAGTTAATGATGTGTGGGAATATTGCTGTCACAGATGACGCTATGGTAGTAGAGCAGATGATGCATTTACCGGTTAAACTTGTAGAAGGGGCGTATCAAAATATAAAGATTACAACACCCGAAGACCTTTTGATTGCAGAAAATTTTTTGAAATAACAGAAAAATAAAAAAGTTTAAAAAAAGTGTTGACATTAAGAAAAAGGTATGATAGTATACATATTGTTGTTGGCGATACAACAGACAAACAAAATAAATGGAGAGGTATCGAAGTGGTCATAACGAGGCGGTCTTGAAAACCGTTTGTCCGCAAGGGCGCGTGGGTTCGAATCCCACCCTCTCCGCTGAAAAGGAACTTGATATTCAAGTTCCTTTTTTATGTCTAGATCCAAAGAAGAATATAGTTCAGATGCAGTGCTATAAAGAAGATCTTGAAAGGCCTGCAGAAGTGATGGAAGAAAAATAGGATGAATTAAAAGAAAGATGAAAAAAAGACTAGACAAGACAAGAGATATCGTGTATATTAAATAACGGACATTTTGGAGAAGTACCCAAGCTGGCCGAAGGGGCTCCCCTGGAAAGGGAGTAGGTCGTTAGTAGCGGCGCGAGGGTTCAAATCCCTCCTTCTCCGTTGCTTTCTGAATAAGAAAGTTCACATTGAAGATCTTGAAAGAAAAATAAAAAAGTTCTTGACAAACAGAAAGCGGCGTGATAAAATATCAGAGCTACTTCTT
>JAHHTM010000259.1 GCA_020024675.1 Muricomes sp. | reverse complement strand
TAATTAGGAGCATGATATAATACATTTAAATATAAGACAATCGGGAGGGATGATAATGAAAATCAATTTTAAGAAAATAAACAAAATTACTTTCAAAGAAATACCTTGCAAAAAGAAAATAATTATAGGTGCAGTATCAGCAGTTGTACTACTAGCTATTGCTGGTGGAGTATGGATGTTACACAGCATAGATAAGAATGGAAAAAATACAAATGTTGTTTATGTAAATACAGTAAAACAGATCATGAACCCAGGAGGTGATGCAGGCAGGATCAATCGATTTGCGGGTGAGGTAGAAACGCAAAAACAAGTGGATGTTCAGCTAAGTCAAGATCGTGTTGTAAAAGATATTTTTGTCGAAGAAGGACAGAAAGTTTCTGTAGGAACTGTTTTGTTTACATATAATACAGAGCAGGATAATGACAAATTAAGCAAAGCAGAATTAGAATTGGAGCGTATTAGCAATGATATTACAACAAAAAGAACTGCGGTCGGTGTTGCACAACAATCAGGGGATCAATTAGAAGTTCTTCAGGCACAGACAGAATTAAAGCAAAGTGAGTACGAAAAGAAAACAAAAGAAGTTGAGATCCAAAAATTAAAAGATTCTATTGAAAATGCAGAAGTTAAAAGTCAAATAGATGGTATTGTAAAATCAATTAATAATGGAGAAAGTAATGGTGCAGAACCGTCTGCCTTTATGACAATCATAGCTATGGGCAATTTTAGAATCAAAGGAAAAGTAAATGAACAAAATATAGGGTCTGTTATGCCAGGACAACAGGTAATTGTACATTCAAGAGTAGATAAAGATATTATATGGAAAGGTACAATGACAGAAGTTGATATGCAGCGTCCAGAAAATGGTAATGAGAATTTTCAGGGAGGAGATCCTTCCATACAGTCAAATTCTTATCCATTTTATGTGGAATTAGAATCTTCAGATGGACTGATGCTTGGACAGCATGTATACATTGAACCAGATTTTGGTCAATTAAAAGAGAAAAAAGGAATTTGGCTTGACGAATCTTTTGTCATTCAAGAAGACAATAAGACATACGTATGGGCGGATAACGGAAGAGGAAAGCTGGAAAAAAGAAAAGTAGAAATTGGAAAACATGACGAAGAAATGTTTCAGTGTGAGATTAAAAAAGGTCTGGAAGAAGGCGATAAAATTACATTTCCGGAACCAGGACTGAAAGAAGGAATGAAAACAGCGGTAGGGAAGAACAATGAATTAGGAATGAATAATCCGCCGGTATCAGATGAAATGCCGCAAGTGAATGATCCAGATACAAAAAATCAAGCAGAAGAAACAATCGAAGGAGAAATGGGGGATGAACAGTGATTCTTGAAATGTATAATATTTGCAAAGAATATATTCAGGGAAAAATGGGCATTCCGGTTTTGAAGAATATAAACTTTTCAATGGAAGAAGGTGAGTATGTTGCAATTATGGGACCTTCAGGATCTGGAAAAACAACACTTATGAATCTGGCGGGGTGCCTGGATACTGCAACATCAGGAACTATTTTACTGGATGGTCGGGATATTAGTAAAAGTACAGATGACCAGATGTCTGATTTAAGACTCGAAAAAATAGGATTTGTTTTTCAGAATTTTCAGCTTTTACCGAAACAAACTGCATTAGAGAATGTAGAGCTTCCGCTCACGTATGCGGAAGTAACGAAAAAGGAACGTGAAGAGCGGGCACGTCAGGCATTGACAAGAGTTGGACTTGAAGATCGAGTCAATTTCTATCCGAATCAGCTTTCAGGAGGACAAAAACAAAGAGTTGCTATAGCACGTGCGCTTGTGAACAATCCCAAAATCCTTTTGGCTGATGAACCTACAGGAGCTTTGGACAGTAGATCAGGAGAACAGGTCATGGAGTTGTTTCGAAAGCTAAATGAAGAAGGCGTAAGCGTTCTTATGATTACACATGATGCAGAAATAGCCGCCCACGCACAGCGTATGATAGTGATTAAAGATGGTATGATCAATAAGGAGGAATAGCCTATGAAGAAGAAAAGAATTATAGTATGTACAGTGGCTGGTGTTCTTCTTTTTGGTGGAATTACCGTCTTTGCTGTAAATAACAGTAATCACAAAAAAGTTACCGTTGTTCCTGTCATGGAGATGATGAATAGCGATGGAGGAATGAACACTATGAATATGTCTGGAGTGATCACATCAGATGTCTCACAGCAGATTTATTTAAAAGAGGGGCAGACTGTAAAAGAGGTTTTTGTAAAAGAAGGAGATAAAGTCAAAGTAGGAGATAAACTAGTGTCTTATGATATGACGTTGGAAAATCTTGAACTTGAGATGAAAAAACTGGACAGACAGACTTTGGAATTAAATATAAAAAAGGCACAGCGCAGATTAAATGAACTTCATAATGCAAAACCAGTCAATCCTGAGCCGATGCCAGAACCAGAAAATCCAGCTAAGCCAGAACGACCACAGAAACCAGAACAACCACAAGAGGTTTTGGCATATAAGATTCTTGATGATAAGTCAGAAGCATATATGGGTAGTGGACAGTCAGATGATCCATACCATTACCTGGTAAGTCAGGAAGGGATAGTAAAAGGCTCATTTCTAAATTCAAGAGCTTCAGATCATAAGTTTTTTGTTGTAGAACTAAGAGAAGGCGACACAAGTTCAGGAAAGCTGATGCAATACTGGGGACAGGAAGCTTATCCAGAAGGTTTTTGGGTAGATCCAGAGTCAGAATATGACCTGACATT
>JAHHTM010000258.1 GCA_020024675.1 Muricomes sp. | reverse complement strand
TGTATTTTGATTTCATGATTGTGAACTCCTTTTTTATACAGTATTGGCTTTTTCTTTTTTATTATACGGTTACCTTCTTTTTTTGGGTAAAAGGTGCATTTTCCTTGAAATACGATAAATCATCTGGCCCTTTGGAAGTGCTAATATATCTTGTTTTGACAATGTTCCAAATTTTAGCACACAAACAGCATACGTAACTGCTGCAAACATAATTGCAGCCAATACCGGAATTACCCTTCCCGGTGCAAGATAATTGATTCCTGTGTAAATTATATATGCTATGCCTCCCATAATTGCAGATGCAATGATTGGCTTCACGAAAGTATTTGTTGTTTCTTGGTGATACTTCACTGTTTTTTTAATTTCGCGGATATTCAGATAAGCGCTGCATAGTGAAAAAACAATTGAACTTCCAACAAGAGCATAAATGTTCCATTTAAAAACAACAAGCATTACAACCAGTGAAATAATATGGAACACCAAAGCGATTGCCGCATTTTTTACTGGAGCCATCATCTTGTCCAGTCCTTGCAAAATTGCACTTGTTACCGTACTTATACTTGAAAAAACAACCGTGATTGCTCCAATTGAAAGCAAGCAGGCCGGAGTGCTGCTTGGATCGTTAAACAATAAAATCATAAGTGGCGATGCCAAAGATACAAATCCTGCAAAACAAGGAATTGCAATAAGCATAGTAAGTCGTAATGTCTGATTTATTTTTTCATGTGCCATCGTTTTATTACCAGAAGTAATTACCACTGCCAGACTTGGAATTACTGATGCCGCCAATCCGTTTGCCACAGCCAGAGGAACATTGATCAATGTATTATATTTTCCAGTATAAATACCAAGCAAGGACATGTACTCTTTCTCCGCAAATCCCTGTAAAGCCATAATCTGATTAAACAAATACATATCGATAATTTGATTGATATTTCCAATAGCGGTACTAAATATAACCGGCACGATTGTCAATATCATAATCTTCATAATTCGGCTGTAACTTTCTTCTCGTTTCGTTCGATCTGTACGAAGTTGTCTTTTTATTTTCGGTAAAAACAAATATAAAATAAACAACAAAAATATAAGCCCGGCAAATGCTCCTGCTACTGTTCCAAGCGTACCACCGGACGCCCCATAGGCTGGTCCTAATAATTCTTCATGCTGCCTGGCAGCTTCTTTCATACCAACTTTAAACAATGCCGCAGCTCCTACAATGCTGACAATTGCATTGATAATCTGCTCGATGATTTGTGAAAGAGCTGTAGGGATCATGGTTCCAAGTCCCTGAAAATAGCCTCGTATAACTCCCATCACGGATACGATCAATAATCCCGGTGCGAGCATCTTTAGTGCATAAAAACTAAGTGGTGATTTCATAACATTTGTAGAAATCGCTTCTGCCCCAAAAAAGATGAATAAAGAGACTGCAAGTCCCACTACAATGGAAAATACAAGTGCACACAAAAATACTCGAAATGCATTTCTTTTCTGGTGCATGGCCATACGTGCCGAAACAAGCTTTGAAACTGCCAACGGATAACTAAACGATGACAAAATAAGGGCTACTGAATATATTTCAAATGCATAACCATAAAAACCATTTCCCTCGTCTCCCAAAATATTAGTGAGAGGAATTCTGTATGCAACACCTATGATTTTTGTAACTACAGCGGCAATTGCAAGGATCGCTCCCTGGATCAGGAAATCATCTTTTTTATTATTTGTTTTCTTGTGTGTTTCAGACATAAATTTCCTCCATGGACTTTCTTGGTTTATCGCAAAATGTTGATTTTTTCAAGAATTTCTCTCTGTTTTTGTTCCATTTCAATACGTTCGTCTTCTTCCATATGGTCATATCCAAACAAATGAAGCATACTGTGGGCAATAAGAAATGCATATTCTCTTTTTGGAGAATGTCCATATGCATCTGCCTGTTCCAAAACTTTATCTTTTGAAATCACAATGTCTCCTAGCATCAATTCTCCTGTTTCTGGGTTAAAGTAATCCTGTGGGTTTTCCTCTAAATGCGAAAAATCTCCTGGAATATGATATTCGATCATTGGAAAAGATAACACATCTGTAGCTCTGTCGATTTGACGAAATGAATGGTTCATCTCCCTGATATTTTCATTCGTTGTAAGAAGCAGATTAATTTCTGCCTCATATGGACAGCCAATATAATCAAGTGCTGCTTCTATTACAAGTTCTGCTATTTCTTTTGTATTAACTGGAAGCGTTAATTCCCCTTCTTCTTCCATGTATAAACTCATGATCTTCTCCTTTTATCTTTTGTTTTACTGGTAACTTTGTCTTTTGTATGAAAACTCTTTTTCTCATATTCTTCATATGCCTTGACAATCTTTTGCACGAGAGGATGTCTGACAACATCTTTACTTGTGAGTGTACATATATTGATATCATCGATATTTCTTATTACCTTTACAGCCACATCAAGTCCTGAAGTAGTTCCCTGAGGAAGATCTTTCTGTGTTGAATCACCTGTAATAACAACTTTAGATCCAAATCCGATTCTTGTAAGAAACATCTTCATTTGTGCCGGTGTTGTGTTTTGAGCCTCATCAAGTATTATAAATGCATTGTCAAGTGTACGTCCTCTCATATATGCAAGAGGAGCCACTTCAATAAGTCCTTTTTCTGAGTTTTTTATAAAACTTTCTGCTCCCATAATTTGATATAAAGCATCATATAAAGGACGAAGGTATGGATCAATTTTACTTTGAAGGTCCCCCGGAAGAAATCCCAGTTTTTCTCCTG
>JAHHTM010000257.1 GCA_020024675.1 Muricomes sp. | reverse complement strand
ATTTCTCCTTTGTGAAGTTGGACACTGACATCTCGTACTCCTTTGCAAACGATATTTTTTGCTTCAAATACCACATCCTGTGGTACATAATTTCTTTCTGGATAAAGATGATCCACATTACGTCCAACCATCATAGATACAACATCATCATAGTCTGTTTCTGAAATCATTTTAGAAGCGATATATTTTCCGTCCCTAAATACAGTCAGTCTGTCTGATATTTTAAAGATTTCATCCATTCTATGAGAAATATAGAGAATTGCGATCTGCTGTTTTTTCAGTTCTTCTATAATTCCGAATAAAACCTGTATTTCTTCTCCTGTAAGTGCTGCTGTAGGCTCGTCCATGATAATCACTTTTGCACCAATTGTCAGACATTTCGCGATTTCCGTCATCTGTGATTCTGCCACAGACAGATCTTTTACTTTTGTCTTACTTCCAAATTTAAGCCCCAATCTATCCAAAACTTTGTCAGCATCTTCATATAATTTCTTCCAATCTACCACCCCAGTAGCTTTTTTCGGGAGACGTCCCAAATACATATTTTCAGCAACTGTCAGTTCAGACACCATATTGAATTCCTGATAGATCATTGCGATGCCCATCTTTTCCGCTTCTTTTGTAGAATGAAATACGACATCTTTTCCATCCAGGTACATCTTTCCTGATGTATATCCCTGTGCTCCGGCAATAATCTTCATCAAAGTTGATTTTCCTGCTCCGTTTTCACCACACAATGCGTGCACTTCTCCTTTATATACCTCAAGTTGTACACCATCAAGTGCTTTCACGCCCGGAAATACCTTCACAATATTTTCTAACTTTAAAATAGGCTCTTTTTGCACGTTAACACCCCATTCTCCTTTTAATAGGCACATCCTGCAACCAACACTACATTTGTATATCCGGTAAATTCTCCTGTTAAAACAATTGCTTTTGCATCTTTGCTTATTTCTTTTAACTGTGTGTGTGGTACATAACTTACCGGCAATCCTTTTGGTAAAATTTCAAGTGCTTTTTCATGCAGATCTTTACTTACTTCCAATGCTTCTTCCGCGAAAATTGCTTCGTCAATCACCAATACTTTTACAATTTCTTCTAACACTTCGAGATATCCCGGACTTCCTTTTATCCATCCTAAGTCAACTCTCTCTACCCCTTTTGGTATCGGAAGCCCTGCATCTGCAATGATCAGCATATCTTTATGTCTGATTTCTCCTAACACTTTTAATAATTGTGGATGAAAAATTCCTTCTTTGATCATTTTTCTACCTCCTAATGAGTCTGTAAAAACTGTTCAATTTCCTCTCTTGTAGGCATCGCTGGTGTAGTACCAAGACGCTGTACGGAAAGTGCTGCAAGTGCATTTGCAAAAACTGCTGCATCCCAAAGATTTTTACCTTCTGAAAGTGCCGCCAGAAGTCCTCCATTAAATGCATCTCCTGCTCCTGTCGTATCAATGGCATCCACTTTATATGCTGGAATAATTCCACTCTTTCCTTCTGAAGAAATATATACGCCTCTTCCTCCAAGTGTGATCAGTACATTTTTTACGCCTTTATTGAAGAACCACTCTGCCGCCTTATCCGCTGCCTCTTTTGAATCTACACAGATTCCTGTTAAAATTTCTGCTTCAACTTCATTTGGAATAATTAAATCTACCTTTGAAAGTACTTCATCACTAATTGGCTGCACAGGCGCTGTATTCAAAATAACTTTCACACCATTTTTGTATGCAATATCAATTACCTTTTCTATAGAAGAAATATTTGTTTCTAGCTGTGTCAAAAGATACTCAGACTCTTTTAACACATCAGTAATAGATTCAACTTCTTCATCGGTAATTGTACTGCATGAACCTGATACAACAAGGATTTCATTCTGACTTGTTTTTTCATCTACTAAGATCAATGCTATACCTGTTTCAGTCTCCTCTGTAATAAATACTCTGTCCGAATTCATATTGAGTTCTTTCATTGCATTTAATGCAACTTCTCCAAATGTATCCTTCCCAATCTTTGTTACCATTGTTACATCTGCTCCGGCTTTATGTGCTGCAACACCCTGGTTAAATCCTTTTCCGCCAGGTCCCATTTTAAACATGCTTCCCTTTACTGTCTCGCCAGGAACCGGAAGATGTGGGGTTCTTCCCATCAGGTCAACTACAAAACTTCCAAATACTGTTACTTTTTTCTTCATTATTTTTTCCCTTTCTATAAAAGTACTACTCCGTTACCTGCACCAATTCTATCCGCACCTGCATCGATCATTGCCTGTGCATCTTCCGGAGTTCTGATTCCACCACTTGCTTTTACCAGTGCTTTTCCATCTACTGTTTTTTTCATTAATGCAACATCCTGCACTGTTGCTCCTCCTGTACTGAATCCTGTAGAAGTTTTCACAAAATCTGCTCCAGCTTCTACGGATAGCTCACATGCTTTTACTTTTTCGTCGTCTGTAAGCAGACATGTTTCAATAATAACTTTAACGATTGCCGGTTTTGATGCCTCTACAACTGCCTCGATATCTGCTCTGACTGCATCGTAATCTTGATCTTTCAAAGCACCAATATTGATTACCATATCTACTTCCTGCGCTCCTGCTTTTACACTCTGTGAAGCTTCAAAAGCTTTTGCGGCTGTCAGCATTGCTCCAAGTGGGAATCCTACGACACAACAAGTTTTAATGTCAGATCCTTTTAATTTTTCTGCTACAAGTGGAACATAATAACTATTTACACACACAGAAGCAAATCCATATTGTTTTGCTTCTTCACAATA
>JAHHTM010000256.1 GCA_020024675.1 Muricomes sp. | reverse complement strand
ATCTTGATATAAAAATATCTGGAAGAATAAGAGTTTATGATAACAAAAATAGGTTTATTGGAATCTATAATCTAGATGAAGGTAGAAAAATTTATCGACTGGAAAAAATGTTTTTGGATCAGGAAGATTTACGAGGATAGATATGCAGTATTATACAGAAATTAATTCTTACAATGATAATCGAAGATGTGCAGTTACTCTTGGCAAATTTGACAGCCTTCATAAAGGTCATATGAAATTGATCCATAATGTGCAAAAGTATGCAAAGATGGAGAAACTTAGCAGTGTTGTGTTTGCATTTGACATGGGAAAGGATACACTTCTTACAAACACAGAGAGAAAAAAATGTCTCGAAGGACAAGTTGAATATATGATTGAGTGTCCATTTACAGAAGATATAAAGCACATGGAAGCCGAGACGTTTATCGAAGAGATACTTGTAAATAAGCTTCATGCGTTGTATATTGTTGTAGGGACGGATTTTCGCTTTGGATATGGTGCCCGTGGCGACGTGACAATGTTAAAGAAGTATGCTCATCGAGGAAATTATCATCTTGATATCGAGGAAAAAGAAACTTATCACGGAAGAGAAATAAGCAGTACCTATATTCGTGAGACATTAAAAAAGGGGGATATGGCGCTTGCTAATCAGCTCCTTGGATATAAATACTGTATGTCAGGTGTTGTGGAACATGGTAAACAATTAGGAAGAACATTAGGTTTTCCAACTATGAATGTTGCTCCAACAGATCGAAAAATCATGCCAAAATCCGGGGTATATGCCTGCAGAATTAAGATTGATGAACTTTGGTACGAGGGCATAGGAAATGTTGGCGTTAAACCCACAGTTACAGACGAAAAGAGACTTCTTGTGGAAGTGTATGCTTTTAACTATGAGGGCGATGCTTATGGGAAAGAGGTTATGGTTGAATTCTGTTCATTTGAACGACCAGAGACGAAGTTTGAGTCCATTGACCAATTGAAGGAACAAGTTGATAATGATATCAGATTTGGAAAAGGATATTTTAATATCTAGAAATGATATCAGAAAATTTAAAGAAAGAGATTAGGTAGATACAAATGAGTGTAACGACAATTTTTTTGCTGCTCGGGGGACTCGGATTATTCCTTTTTGGAATGCAGATGATGAGCGATGGGCTTGAGCAGGTAGCAGGTGCACGTATGAGATCTATTTTAGAGTTCTTTACGAAAAATAGACTTATCGGTATGCTGGTAGGTATTCTTTTTACAGCAGTCGTGCAATCGTCAAGTGCTACTACAGTAATGGTAGTAAGTTTTGTAAACTCTGGGCTTATGAATCTGTTTCAGTCAGCAGGAGTTATTCTGGGAGCTAACATCGGTACAACGATTACTGGTCAGCTCATTGCTTTTAATTTATCAGATGTCGCACCATTATTTGTAATTATAGGTGTTGTGATGTTCATGTTCAGCAAAAAGCAGAATGTGAAGAAAATCGGAAGTGTTATTTTAGGGTTTGGTATTCTGTTCATGGGACTTAGCACAATGAGTTCAGCTATGTCTTCTTTAAAAGATTCACCAAATATGATCCACATGTTAAAATCACTGAAGAGTCCTTATATGGCTGTTTTGGTAGGATTTGCAATCACAGCAATTCTGCAGAGTTCTTCGGCAACAGTTGGTATTGTTATCCTGATGGCAACACAAGGACTTTTGAATTTTCCAGTATGCTTTTTCCTTATTTTAGGATGTAACATTGGATCTTGTGTATCTGCGCTCCTTGCAAGTATTGGAGGAAAGAAAGATGCAAAACGTGCCGCATGGATTCATTTCCTATTCAACATTATAGGTTCGGTTATCATATTTGTGGTACTTCGAATCGGCCTTGGACCAATCTCAGAAGTGCTTATGGGAATTTCGGGAAATAAACCGGGAAGAGCAGTGGCTAATGCTCATACATTGATCAAGATCTGTGAAGTAATTTTGTTATTCCCATTTATGGACTGGGTTGTAAAATTAACATATCTTATTATTCCTGGAGAGGATGCGACTCCGGAAGATGAGTATGAATTAAAATATATTGGAAATCAGTCAAGATTCAGTCCTACAACAGCTGTTATTGATGTTATACATGAATTGGAGCGTATGGGGCAGATTGCGATTGCCAATTTGAAAAGATCCATGGATGCGCTTTGTACTCTTGATGAAAATGAAATCAAGAAAGTATATGAAGAAGAAGGTTACATCGATTATCTGAATAAAGAAATTACAAATTATCTTGTAAAAATTAATGGCCTTGAAATACCAATGTCCGATTCAATGCTTTTAGGTGGATTGTTCCATGTGGCAAATGATATCGAGCGAATTGGTGATCATGCAGAAAATTTTGCGGATTCAGCGAAATTTAGAATTGAGAACAATGTAGAATTCAGTGAGAAAGGCAGAAAGCAGCTTCAGGAAATGACAGATATGGTTATTAAAACCCTGGAATATTCTATAGACATTTTCAGTAATAGAAGTCAGACGCATATGGCAGAAGTGATTGCACTGGAGAATGAAGTTGATGAACGAGAGAAAAAATTACAGAAATCTCATGTTAAACGACTTGCAAAAGGAAAATGTTCTCCGGAAGCGGGAATGATTTTTTCTGATACAGTTTCAGGATTGGAACGTGTGGCTGATCATGCAACGAATATTGCATTTGCTATTATGGAGCCTCAGGATGTTAATTCAGCAGAAGATGATGATGTAGACGATATAGAGTCAGCAGAAAAATAAAATAAATTCTTTACAATCATACAGATGTAT
>JAHHTM010000255.1 GCA_020024675.1 Muricomes sp. | reverse complement strand
CTTTATCTTCTCTTACGCTCTGTCCAGGAGCAATAAATGTACGTCCGATATACTTATTTTTAATAAATCCGATTCCATAAGGAATTCCGGACTGTCTGGAATATCCAAGAGCTGCATCAAGTCCCGAGTCAGGAACACCGATAACAACATCAGCCTGAACAGGATGTTCAAGAGCAAGACATGCACCGGCTTTTAATCTTGCTTCGTGGACACTCTTTCCTTCGATTACAGAGTCAGGTCTTGCAAAGTAAATATACTCAAAAATACAGATTTTATGTGGCTGTTTATTACAATGGTCTCTGATTGTGCGAATTCCATCTTTATCAAAGATTACGATTTCACCCGGTTCAACATCTCTGATATATTTTGCACCAACTGAATCAAGTGCGCATGTTTCTGATGCGACAATATAGGTTCCGTCTTCTCTCTGTCCGAAGCAGAGCGGTCTCATTCCAAGTTCATCACGTACAGCAATCAGTTTTGTAGGGGACATTGCAACAATAGAATATGCTCCAACAAGATCATTCATGGCAATATTTAAGGAATCTTCAATAGAGTCACAAGTCAAGCGTGCTTTTGTTACAAGGTAGGAAATAATTTCTGCATCACTTGTTGTATGGAAAATTGCACCTTCTTCTTCAAGTTTCTGACGTAACTCATAACCGTTTACAAGGCTTCCATTATGAGCAATTGCCATTTTCCCTTTATGATGGTTAACAACCATAGGCTGTGCATTAGCACGTTTGCTGTTTTTCTGTTTGCCATAAAGCACATGACCCAGCGCCATATTTCCTTCACCTAAAGATGCCATTACTGCCGGAGTAAATACGTCATTTACAATACCTTCATCTCTATATGAAGTGAATACGCCATCATCATTTACAACGATGCCACATGTTTCCTGACCTCTGTGCTGTAAGGCAAATAATCCGTAATAGGTTGTACTTGCAACATTTTGTGTCTTATTGCCAAAGACACCGAATAAACCACATTCTTCTTTTAAATTACTCATTCTTTTTCCTCTTTTCTTTATCTCGAAGGACTAACAATTAAACTCATTTTCTATAGTTCTGTTTTTTTCTAAAACTTTTGCTGCTGCATCTTTTCTCTGGTGATCAAGTTTTGCAGCGAGTTCTTTATCTTCAATAGATAACATTTGAATTGCAAGAAGCGCTGCATTCTGTGCGCCGTCAATTGCAACGGTTGCAACCGGAATACCACCTGGCATCTGTACAGTTGAAAGAAGTGCATCAAGACCGTCTAGTGTGGATGATTTTACCGGTATTCCGATAACCGGAAGTGTTGTAGCTGCCGCTATAGCACCTGCTAGATGTGCAGCCTTTCCTGCTGCTGCAATAATTGCACCGAAACCTTTTTCTCTTGCATCTGTTGTAAATGCCTTAACTTCAGCAGGTGTTCTATGAGCAGAATATACATGTACCTCATAAGGAACTTCAAATTCTTTTAATGTATCGATAGCTTTTTTTACTACTGGAAGATCGCTGTCACTTCCCATTATAATTCCGACTTTTTTCATAATAGTTATCCCCTTAATCACAATTTTTCTTTATATATTAACTTTATCACACTGTAAATGAGTGTCAACATTTGTTCCTAAAAAAACGGATTTTTCGTAGGAAAAAATATATATATTTGTATAAATAAAGCAAAATCACGAACGTTATACCGAGTTCGTGATTTATATGTTCGTATATTCTATTTTTGCACAGGATGAGTGTCAAGGTAACTCTGCATAATCAGCACAGCTGCCTGCTTATCAATAACCTGCTTTCTTTTTTTGCGACTTACATCTGCTTCGATTAGAACCTTTTCTGCCTGTACCGTTGTAAGTCTTTCGTCCTGCCATACAACTTCGATTCCCTTCATAGCGGTACTACGCATTTTATTTTCAAGCATTGTACGAAACTCATAGACTTTTTCTGTCTGAATACTGTCTGTTCCATCTAGTTTCTTTGGTAATCCGATAACAATTGTATCACAGTTATATTCTTTTACTAAATCCAGAATTTTACCTGTATCTTTACGAATGCCAACTCTTTCCAGGGTCATCAGACCCTGTGCAGTAATTCCAAGTTCATCACTAAGCGCAATGCCAACAGTCTTATCCCCTACATCTAATGCGATTTTTCTCATATGGTCACCTCTGCGTTTTCGCATTTTTCTTTTATGAATTCACAAAATTCCTCTTTTGTTCCTTTTGTAAATCCTTTTTTATCAACCAGAAGAACAAGGTTCTGCTCCATTCCTATAATATAAAGGGAACTTGATTTTTTTACATACTGAATATCTGCATATTTGATATTTGTTTTACTTCCACTTAAAGCATTAACAGCAAGGAGATGATCATCATAAAAGTTTATCAGTGTTTCCATATGATGATTCTTGTACATCTTGCGATCTCTTTTAGTGTCACTATATGCAAGCCACATTGGTGAGAGAATGCTTCTGAATGCAAAAAAGATTATACCAAGCATACCGATACCTTTTAAAACACCAACGTCCTTGTAAACTCCAAAAATTAAAAATGCAAGAGAAATAAGAATAAGAACGTATCCTGTTACCAATATCTGTTTAAGCAGAGTTCTCTTCAGCTGATGATATTTTGAAAAAGTATAAGTACAGTGATTTTCAAAAATAGTTTCCATAAATTACATGCCTCTCTGTTTATTATTTTATAATATAGGAAATATGGATTTTGTTGTAAAGATATTTCCGTATATTTCAAAGAAAATTCCTTGATTGTTGTTGTCCATTGCGGGCAACATAAAAA
>JAHHTM010000254.1 GCA_020024675.1 Muricomes sp. | reverse complement strand
CTTCATGAAAAGCCATTGTTGCTTCAAATTCAAATTCTGCTAACAGCCGTAAAACCCTGTGTTTCTGCGGGTTTATGACCCAAACTCGTACCCAATTGCGGAAAGCAGACAATGGACAGGGCACTTTTAAACAGGGCAGGAGAGCAAACGCCATTGGAGCGAATACCACACAATATGGCTACAAAGTGCCCGCTGTCCACTCTGTGAGGACATTTGGGTTCAAGAGAACGGGCGTTCGAGCCGCCCCACTCGGACCAAAAGTCCGCTGAAACGATAGTTTCAGCGGCTCTTTTCTTTGTTTACAGCGGAGCAAAAATAAAGCTTTCCTTTAAAAATGTGCTATACTTAAACAAAAGGTCTTACTTTAGTTTTAATTTTGAAAAGGAAGCTTAAGCATGGAAAATATGCAATTGTTAAAAGGTGAAATTATAAAATATTTCAGGACTTACAGAGCAGACGAGTTAAACAAAAAATGTCAAGCGTATGGAATTATATGTGATCCAGCTCTTGATCCAATAAATAGCAAGCGAACTTATTTAAAGAGCGGTCTTGATAATAAAAATTTTGCGGATTTAAAAAATATTGCGAAACAAATAATCAAGCACGATTATTCACTGGATTTTGTTAAATCAACGGAACGCTTCTTGGATGATGACTTTTTTCAAATTCCGATTTTAACTCGTAGACTATTATTAAACTTCTGTAAAGGGCAAAAAGATATTTCAGGAAAAGTTAGTATCAGTGAACTAATTGGAAGAACTTGGGATATCAATGAAGAATATGATTTCGATTTCGAAATAATCACATTGAGACAATTTGTTGTAACACATGCAGAAAAGCTTCATGACATGACTTGTGGAGAAATACTTGAAAATGTTCTTGACTTCATTTATATTTCGGACGATAAACTGAAGCGTTTTTTAGAGACGATAGTGGATCCAAGCGTGCGTAGTAAAGAAGATCAGTTGTATTATGTAACTTCAATCAATAAGATCATATCTTCTAATGAAGTTAAGCTTAGTAGCTGTAAGCAAGTCGGTGGTTTGGATGTATACAAACTGGAAAGGTACACCACGGGTATATCTGGAAAAGTTCGCAACATAATTTTTGCAGCAATTGGATGCAAAGCAGATATTGTAATAGATGATGCACTGAGTAATAATCTGAAAGTTGTTGATCCGGAACACAAATGCTTGTACTACGATTTTCCAATCGAAGAAGCTGGTTTGAGTTGGCAGCAATTAGTAACATGGTGGAATAAGAATAACCCCGATTATACTCTTGAAACAGAGAAAGCATTTGTTAATCGACTATGTCAATCTTGTGATTCCGAGCCAGAAGAACGTTTTTTAAGGACGTACTATAATTATATTTATTGTCTTCAAAAAAATGGTAGCCAAAAAGCCTTTCCAGCGTTACTACCACAAGTGCAATGTCATTATGACCCCAAAAGCGCCAAAATGCGTGGGGGCAAATTATATGTGGTTCAGCGAATGGACTTTTTGATGTTGATGCCACACGGAGTGAGAGTTATTATAGAAATTGATGGTCGGCAGCATTATTCAGAAACTGATGGTACGGCATCACCTTCTAAGTATGCTTCAATGGTTAAAAATGATAGAGACTTAAAGTTGTATGGATATGATGTTTATCGTTTTGGAGGTTATGAATTTGCAGGAGCGAATTCAGCAAATGATTTGAAAGCGTTTTTTCAGAAATTATTCCAAAAGTATGAAATATAAGTACAGAGGACTGGCATATTAGCGTACAAGCATTTTCCTGTTTACAGCGAGCCCAAAATTATATTTCGTGCCACATCAAAGCAAGTGGTTGATGAATTGACAGGGGGATTATAATGTGTACTGATATGGTATATCGAAAAAAGCGAGATAAAGAAGTTCGAAAATACTTGAGAACACGCTTTGAGATGATCGATACGATAGATGATAACTACTTTAAAGCAATTTGCTATTTTGCCATCATTGAGAGCTTCGCACAAGAATTTGGTAATTACGAAAAAACCTCAACCGCTGCATTTTGTGACTTTGTATTACGGTTCCAAAGCAGCTACGTTTTTCTTGATAAGCTTGATCCTGTGACCCTGTTTTATGACTTTGAAGATGATTTAAAAAACGACTTTGATCTGCAATTTCTCAATGATAAAGAATCATATAATGTAATTCACGCAATCGAACATGGGCATGCAGACGAAATGAAAAAGTTTTTATTACGTCATGGTAAAGACGAAAAACGAATTAATAAACATCAATATGTGCGCCTTCTGTACTCATTGAGAAGCAAATTATCACATGAATTATCAAGTCACAACGGCATGCTGTCAACAAACTGCCATTTGCTTCCCAATTTTCCGTACTATGTATCCACCACCAGATCTTATTGTATGGATGATATACCGAAAATAGATAATGTGTGGGAGCCTGTTTTTCCTGTGGGCTTTATAAAAAAACTGACCGCTGAGTGTATTGATGAGTATCTAGAATTTAGTATACAAAACAAAAATGACCCATTTGAAAATGATACATTCACGCGCAAATCGAAGATAGCCTGGTATGACTAAAAGAGAATTCTTGCGATAAACAGAAACTGCCTTTGGGCCATCTGGATCCAAAGGCAGTTTCTGTTGTTATGGGGTCGTTGACTGTTTTAATGAGAGTTCCTTTCGGATACTGTGATAGTATTTCCCCACCGTCCCTCGGTCTGTTCCAACCTCTCTTGCAATCTGGCTTTTGTTCGTTACCTCTGGATGCTCGGCCATGTATTCTTTGATTTTCA
>JAHHTM010000253.1 GCA_020024675.1 Muricomes sp. | reverse complement strand
AAATAAACGAAAGGAAGGTATTTAAAATGAACTTATCTGAGGAAAACAAAATTTTGACTCGTCCGTACAAAACAGTCTACAAAGATGCGGATCGAATCATCAAAGTATTCACAAACGAACATGGAAAAGCAAATGTTTTCAACGAAGCGCTCTGCCACGCAAGGGTAGAAGAAAGCGGACTGGCTATTCCTGAAATTCTGGAAGTAAGTAAAATTAATGATCAGTGGGCTTTATCCATTCGTTACGTGGAAGGAAAGACTTTAGAAGAACTTATGGAACAAAATCCTAATAAGCAAGAAGATTATATGAAACAATTTGTTGATCTTCAGCTTTCCATGCATACTAAAAGTGCTCCAAGACTCACTTTGCAAAAAGATAAATTTGCAAGAAAAATTGATAGTCTAAAAGATAGCATTGACGCAACAACAAGATATGAATTATGTACACGTTTAAATGCCCTGCCAACGCACACAAAACTTTGTCATGGTGATTTTAATCCTGGCAATATCATTGTGGGTGAAGATGGTACTATGACGATCATTGACTGGTCACATGCTACAATCGGAAATGCCAGTGCTGAAGCCGCTTCCACTTACCTTCAATTTGCTTTGAAGAACCAGAAGATGGCTGATTTATATCTTGATCTCTTCTGTAAAAAGAGTGATACTGCAAAACAGTACGTTCAGAAATGGCTTCCTATCGTAGCAGCTGTACAGCTCACAAAAGGAATTGAAGAAGAAAAAGAATTTCTCATGAAATGGATCGATATCATCGATTTCCAATAAATCCCAAAAAAATCCCACATTTACTTTTCTAGTAAATGTGGGATTTTTTTCTTGTCGTTATGATTCTTTAGCCTTTACTTTTTCAACTTCCATATTCTTTGGAAGAAGCAGATTCAATAAAACTGCGATAATAAATACAACTGCAACACAGTTTGTTGCAAGCACTTCCTGAACGATCTGTGGGAAAATAGCGAAAATTGCAGGTACTTGTGTGAATCCAATACCTATACCCAATGAAAGAGCAATAATTGTTGTATTTCTCTGATCAAGTTTACAACGAATCATCATCTGAATTCCCGATACAACAATAGAACCAAACATCATGATCGTACATCCACCAAGTACACTTTCTGGAAGTGTTGAGAAGAAAGCTCCCAACGGTGGAAATAATCCACAAAGTAACATACATACAGCACCTGTCATAATCGTAAAACGATTTACTACTTTTGTCATGGCGATCAGCCCTACATTTTGGCTGAAAGATGTAATTGGCATACATCCAAACAATGCAGATACAGAACTCATATATCCATCACATGCCAGAGAACCTGAAATCTCTTTCTCTGTGATATCTCTGTCAAGTCCTGAGACTACCATTGCAGAGGTATCTCCAATTGTTTCTGTTGCAGAAACAAGGAAAATAACCACGGTTGCTAAAATTGCACTGATATTAAACTCAGGCATAAATGGCATAAATTTTGGCAACGAAACGATTCCTGAATCCAAAAGGCCTGAAAAATCTACCATTCCCATAAATATAGCAAGTATGTATCCCATAACCAATCCAAATAAAACAGAGAGTTGTTTCCAGAAAGACTTTGCGAAAACATTAAAGAGTAAACAACAGACTAAAGTAAACGTACCAACTAATAGATTCTTGGCACTTCCAAAATCTTCTGCTCCAAATCCTCCTCCAAATGAATTGGCTCCTACATTCAAAAGCGAAAATCCAATTGTTGTTACAACACAGGCTGCAACAACTGGAGAGATAATTTTTCTCCAATATTTTGCAAAAATCCCCAATGTCCCTTCTACAATACCACCTACAATAACCGCTCCAATTACAGCATTGTATCCAAAACTGCTACCAACAAAACATAAAATAGAAACAAAAGTAAAACTTACACCCATAACAATTGGAAGTCTTGCACCTATCTTCCACACCGGATATAACTGAATCAAGGTCCCTATTCCAGCTACAAACATACAGTTTTGAAGTAACATTGCTAATTCCTTACCTGTCAATCCTGATGCTCCCGCAACAATAATGATCGGGGCAATGTTTGCAACAAACATCGCCAAAATGTGCTGAAGCCCAAAAGGAATTGCCTTTCCAAGCGGCACACGTCCGTCGAGTTTGTAAATGTTTTCAACACTTACATTTTCATTTTTCATACTTCTTTCCTCCTAATACCTACATATTCAGGTAATCCATTCTTTACCTGATTTCTTTTATGTTATATATATTTATATACGATTTACACAATTTTGTCAAGCCTTTTCGCTTATTTTTAGTTATTTTGCACTATCTCATTGTTAACATATAATTTTCATACCTTGCCAAACAAGACCTAGTCTGTTAAAATTTAACTGTTATCTTACAATTGATTTGTACAAATTTATCAAAAAGGAGTTCTATGAAAGTATTAATTTTATCTTGTAATACAGGTGAAGGACACAATTCTGCTGCCAAAGCACTTGTAGAATGTATCCGTCTACACGGCGACGAGGCGGAACTTCTTGATATGATGCTTTTGAAAGGTAAACGCACTTCCAAAATTGTAGGTGGAAGTTATGTTTCCATTGTAAAACATGCACCTCGCTTTTTCTATTTTCTATATCGGCTTGGAGACAAAATAAGTTCTTCTAAAAGGAAATCACCTGTATATTATGCCAATGCACTATTGTCTAAACGTTTAAAAAAATATATTGATGAACGACATTATGATGTAATTGCAACTACTCATCTTTTTCCCGCTGAAACGCTAACTTACATGAAAGCAAAAAATATGCTCGATCAGAAGGTGATCG
>JAHHTM010000252.1 GCA_020024675.1 Muricomes sp. | reverse complement strand
GATTCAAAAACACCATTAGTATTTCTGGGAATTGCATCTGTAATGAATATTGTTTTGGATCTACTCTTTGTGCTTATTTTCGAGTTTGGAGTAAGTGGGGCAGCATGGGCGACTGTAATTTCTCAGTGGTTTTCAGGAATCGGTCTTTTCTTATACGTACAGAAAAATGTTCCGGAACTTTGGCTATCACGAAAGGATATGGAATTTTCCATTCCTTTGGTAAAAGAAATTTCACATTTTGCATTGTCTACATGTATACAACAGTCGGTTATGAATTTTGGAATCTTAATGGTACAGGGACTTGTAAACAGCTTTGGAGCAGGTGTTATGGCAGCTTTTGCGGCAGCAGTAAAGATTGATTCTTTTGCATACATGCCTGTACAGGATTTTGGAAATGCTTTTTCAACATTCATTGCACAAAATCATGGTGCAAGAAAAGAAAAAAGAATCAGACAAGGGATGAAAAGTGCAATTTGTTCCGTGGCAGTTTTCAGCTTGAGCGTTTCAACAATTGTATGCATTTTCGCACGTCCATTATTAAAGATATTCATTTCCGGTCAAGAGAAGGAAGTTATTCGTATAGGGGTAGAATATCTTCACATAGAAGGCGCATTTTATATAGGAATCGGAATTTTATTTTTGTTATATGGACTTTACCGAGCAATTCAAAAACCGGGAATGTCACTGATACTTACAATCATCTCTCTTGGGACTAGAGTGCTTCTTGCATATAGCCTATCAGCAATTCCGTCCATCGGTGTAAAAGGCATTTGGTGGTCTGTACCGATTGGTTGGTTTCTTGCAGATGTCACGGGAATTATGTATTACGTGATATTTTGTAAAGGGAAAAAAGAAAGCAGTTTTCTTTTTTTGTAGAATGTATTATACTGAAAACACTAGATGAAAATTAATGCAACAGGAGGTTTTATCATGTCAAATAGTAAACAAGTACCATTACGATCTGAAGCAATTGTGGAAGATACATGGGATTTAAGTCCGCTTTTTAAAGATGACAAGGCATTTGAGGAAACATATACACAGGCTGAGGAAGAGATTAAGATTTTAGAAAATTATTCGGGAAGGATCACAGGATCTTCGAAAGATCTCCTTGACTATCTTGTGGAAAGAGATCGTCAGCTTTTAAGAATGGAGTTCCTTTTTAGTTATGCATTTCAGATGAGTGATCAAGATACAGGGAATACAGCGTCGCAAGCCATGAAAGCACGTGCGTTTAGCCTCTATACAAAACTTACTTCTGCAATTTCATGGGAAGCACCACAGATTCTTGAGATGACAGAAGAGATGGTCGATCAGTATTGTAGCGAAAAACCAGAATTAACAAATTACCGTCACTTATTGCTGGATATTCTGAGCAAAAAAGAACATACACTAAGTGCAGCAGAAGAAAATCTTCTTTCTTTAAGTGCAGACATGGCAAATGGTCCAGATACAATTTACAGTATGTTTAATGATGCAGACATTGTCTTTCCTGAGATCGAGGATGGAAATGGCGGGAAAATAAGAATTACGCAGGGCCGTTTTATTCCATTGATGGAAAGTAAAAACAGACAGGTAAGAAAAGATGCTTTTGAAGGACTTTACCATACTTACGAAGCTTATAAAAACACCATTTCAGCGATGTTTAGTGCAAATGTAAAAAAAGAATTATTCTATACAAAAGCAAGAAAGTATGACTCTACGATGGAAGCGCATCTTGCTGAATCACACATTCCGACAAGTGTATATACACAGCTTATTGAGACTGTTCATGATTTTCTTCCATCAATGTATCGTTATGTGAAACTTCGTAAAAAACTTCTTGGAGTGGAAGAGCTTCACATGTACGATGTATATACACCAATTGTATCTTACGATTCACCTGATTATTCTTTTGAACAGGCGAAAGAAATGGTGTTAGAAGGTCTAGAACCACTTGGTGAAGATTATCTTGAAAAATTAAGAGACGGATTTGATAACCGATGGATTGACGTGTACGAAAATCAGGGAAAGAGAAGTGGGGCATATTCAACATGCGTATATGGTACGCATCCATATGTGCTTCTTAACTATCAGGGAACGCTTGACAATGTATTTACACTGGCACATGAGATGGGACATTCCCTTCATTCCTGCTATTCAAATGAAAATCAGACATTCGTAAACTCACAGTATAATATATTTCTTGCAGAGATTGCATCTACATGTAATGAGTATATTTTAATTAGTCACCTGCTTAAAAAGACAAATGATAAAGAGCAAAAAGCTTATCTTTTAAATCATCTTTTAGACAAATTTAAGGGTACTATATATCGCCAGACAATGTTTGCAGAATTTGAAATGCTTGCACATGAAAAAGAAGCAAATGGAGAACCACTTACAAGTGAATCTTTATGTAATATGTATAAAGAGTTAAATGAATTATATTTTGGACCAGATATGGTAGTTGATGATGAAATTGCAATTGAGTGGGCAAGAATTCCGCATTTTTACACTCCGTTCTATGTATATCAGTATGCAACAGGGTTGTCTGCAGCGATTGCATTTGGAAGTAAGATCTTAAAAGGAGAACCACATGCGCTTGAGAATTATAAAAAATTCCTAAGTGGCGGATGCTCTGTAGATTGCCTGGATCTGTTGAAGTCTTGTGGTGTTGATATGACATCAAAAGAACCAACAGCAGAAGCACTTCGCGTATTCGACGAGACACTTGCAGAATTGGAAAAATTATACGAAGATTAAAAAATGAAGATGAAAAGCAGAACCTCGTACGAGGCTCTGCTCAGACTGTAGACAAAGTCTCAAATGCAATAGTATTTGGG
>JAHHTM010000251.1 GCA_020024675.1 Muricomes sp. | reverse complement strand
GACGATATTAAAGTAAAAGCAAATGTAAAATCAGTTTTAAGAGCGCCGGTTGAAAAAGGAGAGAAGGTCGGAGAAATAAATTATTATTTGAATAATGAAAAAATACGAACTTTTGATTTGATTGCAGAAGAAAAAGTAGAAAAAATATCATTTTCTTATTTTTTTGCGACGATAATAAAAGTATATTTTAGCTTTTTGTAATGATAAAATAAATAAAATGTGTGATAAAAGCATATAAGAAAATGTAATGTGAAAAAAATGTCAGAATGTTTCGAGAAAGAATTGAAATTATATCAGATATATTATATACTAGAATAGCCATAGACTTTGGTTTAATTTATACTAATTATAAAATATGGAGGGCTAGATTATGAGCTACAATGCTACAGAAAACACAGCAGGTAGACGAATTTCCATGCTTCTGGATGAAGGAAGCTTCGTTGAGATCGGCGGAGCAGTTACTGCAAGAAACACAGATTTCAATCTGCAGGCAAAAGAAACTCCAGCAGATGGTGTCATTACAGGATATGGAGTGATTGATGGAAATCTTGTTTATGTGTACAGTCAGGATGCTTCAGTTTTAAACGGAGCAATCGGCGAAATGCATGCCAGAAAAATTTCAAATATTTATGACATGGCCATGAAAATGGGTGCACCTGTCATTGGTCTTTTAGACTGTGCAGGATTACGTCTTCAGGAAGCAACAGATGCACTGGAGGCTTTTGGAAGTTTGTACTTAAAACAGACAATGGCATCCGGCGTTATTCCACAGATCACTGCCGTTTTTGGAATGTGCGGTGGCGGCCTTGCTGTTGTTCCAGGTCTTACAGACTTTACATTTATGGAAAATACACAGGGAAAATTATTTGTGAATTCACCAAACGCACTGGAAGGAAATCACGAGTCAAAATGTGATACTGCTTCTGCAAAATATCAGAGTGAAACAGCAGGTCTCGTTGATGTGACAGGAGATGAGGAGGAAATCATTTCTAAAATGAGAGCACTTATCGAAATTCTCCCTGCTAATAACGAAGATGATCTTTCATATTCAGAATGTCTTGATGACCTTAACAGAGTATGTACAGATCTTGACACTCTTGCAGAAGATCCAGCGCTTGCACTTTCTACTATTTCAGACAGCAACATTTTCTTTGAAATGAAGAAAGATTATGCAAAAGATATGGTTACAGGCTTTATCCGTCTTAATGGAATGACTATCGGTGCTGTTGCCAATCGTGCAAAAGAGTATGATGAGGAAGGAAATGTTTCAAAAGAATTTGGACAGGTCCTTACAGTAGATGGATGTAAAAAAGCAGCAGATTTTGTTAACTTCTGTGATGCATTTTCAATTCCTGTTCTTACACTTACAAATGTTACAGGTTTTGATGCAACACTTGCTTCTGAAAAAGATATGGCAAGAGAAGCAGCAAAACTTACTTATGCATTTGCAAATGCATCTGTACCAAAAGTTAATGTTATTACAGGAAAAGCATATGGTAGTCCGTACATCTGTATGAACAGTAAAGCTATCGGTGCTGACATGGTTTATGCATGGTCTACATCTGAAATCGGAATGATGGATGCTACTTTAGCATCTAAGATTATGTATGCAGACGCAGATGCAGCTACACAGCAGGAAAAAGCTGCAGAATATAAAGAGCTTCAGGCTAGTCCGTTAAGTGCGGCAAGAAGAGGATATGTGGATGCAGTTATCGAGGCTTCAGATACAAGAAAATATGTGATCGGTGCTTTTGAGATGCTTTTCACAAAGAGAGAAGGTCGTCCGGATAAAAAACACGGTACGGTTTAGAGAGGTGAAGCAAATTGAAGAAGAAAATCAGTATATTAGGTCTTGTGTTTCTCCTGATCTTCAGTTTTTCTGGATGTGGGAAAAAAGCTGTTGATAAACCGGAGTATGACAAAGAGGCTATGACCGCTAATGTAGAAAGAGTCGTTGAGACTTTCCAGGAAATGTCAGATGAAGAATTTGCTGTCTTCGAAGATATGCCAGATGTACAGCTGACACTGACAATGGTAACAGCAGGTCTTCCAATAGAGGGAGATGACTTCCTTTCTATGATTGAAGCATGGAAAGCAGGAGAAGTTGAATGTGGTAAAATCAAAGCAATCAAAGACGCTAGATTTGAGGAATTAAAAACAGGCGCATCCGTTACTCTTGATACCGAGTTTGAAAACAGAGATGGCGAGATTATTGTTAACTTTGATGAAAAGATGAATATGGAAAGCATGACAGTAAATGCACATTATTCTATAGGTGAGATCCTTGAAAAAGCAGGTCTTAACACAATCCTTGGAATGGGTACTGTATTTGTTGTATTAATCTTCATTTCATTCATCATTTATTTATTTAAATATATACCTGTTCTTGAACAAAAACTCAGCAGAAAATCTAAAAAAACAGCACCTGCACAGGTAAAGACAAGTACACCAGTTGTAGAGGAAGTAGAAGAAGCTGGGGATGATGAAGAACTGATCGCTGTAATTGCAGCAGCAATCGCAGCAGCAGAAGGAACATCAACAGATGGTTTTGTTGTTCGTTCTATCAAGAGAAGAAAAACAAACAGATGGTAATCAGGAGGAAATAGAAATGAAAAATTATACAATTACAGTTAATGGAAACGTATATGACGTAACAGTAGAAGAAAACAATGGTGGCGCAGTTTCAGCACCAGTTTCAGCACCAGTTTCAGCACCAAAAGCAGCTCCAAAGGCAGCTCCAAAAGCAGCTGGCGCAGGAAGCATTAAAGTTACAGCTGGCGCAGCTGGAAAAGTATTCAAACTTGAAGCAAGTGTTGGAC
>JAHHTM010000250.1 GCA_020024675.1 Muricomes sp. | reverse complement strand
ACTGGTATGAAGTTCTATGTGGCCTCCGGATATCGGTCAATTGAAGATCAGAAGAAAGTGCTCAATGACCAGATCCAGGTAAGAATCAATGAGGGAGATTCTTATGTGGATGCTTATGAAAATGCAAGGAAAACAATATCAGCACCAAATTGCAGTGAACATTCTCTTGGTCTGGCACTTGATATTGTGTCAGCAGAATATGATACATTAGATGAAACACAGGCAGATACAAAAGAAGCAAAATGGTTGGCTGAAAATGCATATAAATATGGATTTATTCTTCGATATCCAAAGGGAAAAGAAGATATCACGCATATATCATATGAACCATGGCATTTCCGTTATGTTGGAAAAGAAGCTGCTGAAAAAATTATGAAGAAAAATATTACGTTAGAAGAATATTTAGGCGCAAAGTAATTAGAAAAGTTTTGAAAAAGGCACACTCTGAAAATGAAAGAGTGTGCCTTTTCCTGTTGCTTGACGCTTTTAAAGAGATTTGCTAAAATGAAAAATAAGAAAAATATAGGTTTATGAAGAAATAAAATAATTATCTGATTAAACAATTATATGATTATAAGTCAGAGATTTTTTGACTACAGGGGAAAATAAGGAAAAAAATAAGGAGGAATTATGGAAAATCTTACATTTGGAGAACAAGTTAAAATTATCTTAGGCCGAAAAAATATGACCATAAAAGAGCTGGCAGAGATTATTGAAAAACGTACAGGAAAAAAGATGTCCAGACAAAATCTTACACAGCGCCTTGGTAGAGATAACTTTCAAGAACAGGATATGAGAATGATCGCATCTATTTTGGAGTGTCCATTTTATTTAAGTATCTTACCGACAGAACAACAGACTGCATCAACTGCAACAGAGGAGACAGAATCGACTGAGCAGCCACCATCAAAAGAAACTGTATCAGATGTTCCTCAAGAAGTAGATATGACAATAGGGGATCTTTATCAGATTCATAAAGATCTTACAGCATTGGAAGAAAAGAAAGAGGAAAAGAAATCGCATCGTCGTTCCGGTGGTGGTATCTTCCTCAGAAGAAATGGTGTGGTTCCGGAAGAACTAAGAGGCGAGATAAAAGAAGAACCAATTTTAGAAGAGCAGGACAATGTAGAAAAAAAGCAGGTTGCCGAGGATAAACCAAAGGAATCTAAAAAGCACATAGAAGAAACAGGAGAACCTGATGATTTTCAGCCGGTTGTTCAGCACCATGATCTGGAAGAAGACAGAGAGCTTGGAGATGTGAATCCATACACAAGAAGGGAATATCAGACCAATAGTGTTCGTATGCATCCAACTAGAATTGGATATGTACAAGTGTATGATAGAAAGACACATAGCTGGACAGATATGACAGAATGGGCATTTTTAGGATATCAGGAAAGAAAAAAACAGGCACTTGGTAAAGATTATGAGCCACCGATTTACTTAGATTAATTTATAGTGAAGGAAAGTAGGATGCACTATGGAATGGAAGAAATTACTCTCTACAAAAAGGATGCGCCCAGGCCCGGGAAATTCCAAAGGAAGGGGACTGGATCTTAGAAGTGAATTTGAAAAAGATTATCACAGGATCATTGGCAGCGCCTCATTTCGCAGACTTCAGGATAAAACACAGGTTTTTCCGCTGGATAAGAGTGATTTTGTCCGGACAAGACTGACACATTCTTTAGAAGTATCTTCGTTTGCAAAGTCACTTGGACAAAATATAGGGGAGAGCATCCTTTCGAATAAAGCTGAAACAGGATTTACACCACAGATGAGAGAGGATATCTGCCATATATTACAATGTGCAGGCCTTATTCATGATATTGGGAATCCACCATTTGGACATTTTGGTGAGGAAGCAATCAGGGGGTGGTTCATAGAGAACCTTCCCCTGTTAAAGTTTAAAGGAAATTTTGCAGAGGAACTTTTAAGCCCTCAGATGAAAGAAGATTTTTATCATTTTGAAGGAAATGCGCAGGCACTGCGTCTAGTTACAAGATTGCATTATCTTGTGGATGAAAATGGAATGAACCTAACCTATGCATTATTAAATACGATTGTAAAATATCCAGTATCATCTGTTCAGATTGACCAAGCATCAGGAAATGTAAAAGATAAAAAAATGGGGTATTACCTGGCTGAACAGGAAATTTACCAGAATATTGCAAAAGAGACAGGAACAAAAGGATGTAGACATCCTTTGACATATATTCTTGAAGCGGCAGATGATCTTGCTTATAAAACAGCTGATATCGAAGATGCTTTCGTTAAAGGGTTCCTTTCCTATCATGAACTTGAGAATGAATTAGAAAAGTTAAATAAAGAACATTCAGAAAATAAATTTGATGCAGTTGCACAATTGAGAAAATTGTATGAAAGAGGCTGTGAAAAAGAAGTTGCTAATCCGGAATCCTATGCAGTTAAAAACTGGATTGTAAGAGCGCAGGGAGTGTTGATCGGAAGTGCAACCTCAGGATTTTCAGAGAACTATGACGAAATTATGGCAGGCACATACCGATATGATATTTTTCATGGGACATGGGGTGAGCCACTTATGAATTTGTTGGGTGATATTGCGTATAGATATGTGTTTTCATCAAAGACGATTTACAAGATGGAGCTTGCAGAAGATGTAATATTGAATTTCCTCATGGATAAGTTGGTTCAGGCGGTGTTATATTTTGATACAGACGTTCCACTTAATGCAATCGACCGAAGAGCAATCTGTCTTATTTCAGATAATTACAAAAATGCATATAGAAAACAGGCGGAAGGAAAGAGCGAAGCAGAGAAACTGTATCTCCGCCTGCTTTTGGT
>JAHHTM010000025.1 GCA_020024675.1 Muricomes sp. | reverse complement strand
GCCATATCCTCAGATGCCATGTCTGTGATCTCATCAATTTTTTCTCGTTCTCTTATAATATCTGTGATTGGCAGATTATTTTCTTGTTTATACATTCCAATCTTTTCCGCTACACGCATACGTTCATCAATTTTTTTTACAATTTCCTGATCGAGTCGATCAATTTCTTCTCGGTATTGTTTGATGTTACTCATATTTCCTCCCTTATCTCACCCTTTGCCAAAGCACTAAGCCATAAATCATAGATTGCAATCGCCGCTGCTGACTCTACACAAGGAACTGCTCTTGGTACAATGCAAGGATCATGACGTCCTCGTATATTCAATTCCCTAGATTCTTGTTTTTTGTAACTGATACTTTTTTGTTCTTTAGAAATAGATGGTGTTGGCTTCACCGCTACTTTGAACGTAAGTGGCATTCCTGAACTAATTCCACCTAAAATTCCTCCATGATTGTTTGTTGCAGTCTTCACAGTTCCATCTTCATATAGAAAAACGTCATTGTTTTCACTACCCCGTAAATTCGCCACTTCAAATCCTTTTCCAAATTCAATTCCTTTGATTGCAGGAATAGCAAATACAGCCTGAGCAATTTTGTTTTCTAATCCATCAAACATTGGTTCTCCTATTCCCACCGGAATTCCTTCAACCACACACTCAATTATTCCACCCACAGAATCTAGATCTTTCATTGCCTTTTCAATCTCATCATATGGCCGCTCTTTGTTTCCACCAATCGAAACAATATTTCCTTGTATAAAAATTCCTTTCTGTTCAAGAATCTGTTTACAAATTCCTCCTGCTATACATAAAGGAGCCGTAAGTCTTCCAGAAAAGTGTCCTCCCCCTCTTAAATCTTCATTCCCTTTATATTTTATGTGAGCAGTAAAATCTGCATGACCAGGTCTTGGACAATCTTTTAAGTTGTCATAATCTTTGGAATGCTGATCCGCATTTCTGATGACTGCGGTCAGTGGTGCTCCACAAGTCACATCTGCTACAATCCCACTTAAAAATTCTGGTTTGTCTGTTTCTTTTCTTTTTGTTGTATATCTGCTTTTTCCTGGTGCTCTTCTATCTAAAAATTCCTGCAGCTCTTCTTGATTGATTTTTATTCCTGCTGGAAGGCCATCTATTGTTACACCAATAGCTTCAGAGTGAGACTGACCAAAAATTGAAATTTGTATGTTTTTTCCAAAAGTTGAACTCATTTTCGTTTCCTCTCTGTTTCCTTAAAACTAGTATCTTTATAACAATTCTTTTAGTTCTTCTATTGATATCCTTTTTAATGCACATTTTCCAATTTCATACGGAACTACCAGATCAATGTCCGAACCCTTTCTTTTTTTATCTGATAACATCATATCATATAATACCTCTGGAGCTTGTGTTATTTCTACATCAAATTTATATCTTTCCAAGATTTCTTTTATTTCATTCTCAGTTCTTTCATCACACCATCCTTGTTTTCTAGAAATTCTGGCTATTGAAAGCATTCCTTTTGCAACGGCACTTCCATGGCTTACTCCATAGTCCGTAGCTTTTTCCATTGCATGACCAATCGTATGACCCAGGTTTAAAAGCTGGCGTTTTCCCTTATCGAATTCATCTTCTTCCACATATGATTTCTTTATAGAAACGCATTTTTCTATTACTTTATCAATATTTTCTTTTGTCCATTCTGGATCTTTTAATGCACAAAACAGTTCTTGATCTTGTAACACCCCATACTTAATAACTTCCGCCATTCCATCTTTAAAAATTTCTTCGGAAAGTGAATCAAGAAGGGACGAATCCTGCCATACAAGAACCGGCTGGTGAAAAGCTCCCGCAAGATTCTTCCCAGCCTCTAAGTTGATTGCAGTCTTTCCTCCAATAGAAGAATCAACTGCTGCAAGTAGTGTTGTTGGAACCTGAATCACATCGATTCCTCTTAAATAAGTCGCTGCAGCAAACCCTGCCAGATCACCTACTACACCGCCCCCTAGTGCAACTAAAAAATCAGTTCTTGTAAGAGGTATTTCCGCCAGAAAATTCAAAAGTTCCAGATAGGTTTTTCCGCTTTTCGATTCTTCTCCAGGTTCAACCACAAACGTATTGATTTTAAATCCTTCTTTTTCCAGTGTTTCTGTGCACCTTTCCAAATACAGTTTTTCTACATTTTTATCTGTAACGATCACAGCACTTTTTCCTTTTACAACGAAAGACGCTGCTTTACCAAGCTCTTCTAATCGCATCGGTGATCCACCTCCATTTTTCTTTCTTTTCCTTCTTCCAATAATTGATGTAATCGATCTGCATCATTTTCTTCCAAAGCTTTTGAATATTTTTTTAATTCATCACATAGAGTATCAATTTCTTTTTTCAGATAATCCTTATTGTCCATAAACAATTCTGTCCACATATCCGCATCCAGATATGCTACTCTTGTAAAATCTCGATAACTTCCTGCAGAAATTTTCGTTCCTTCTTCTTTTGCAGTTTCACTCTTTATAAATGCATTTGATACCACATGTGCCATCTGCGAAGTGAATGCAATAATTCTATCGTGCCCATCGGCTGTAGTATAAGAAACCTTTGAAAATCCGGCCAAAAGTATCACTTCTTTCACTTTTTGCAATAAATTAAGATTATTCGGATTTGACGGAACAATCACAAAAAGTGCCCCATCAAAAAGCGTTTCCTTACTATTTTTAAATCCACCAAACTGCAATCCGGCCATCGGGTGTCCGCCTAAATATTCAAATCCATATTTCTTGGAAATCCTAAATCCTGCTTCACAAACTCTTCTTTTTGTACCACAACAGTCTACCACGATATTATTCACCGTTAAATTGGATCCGTTTTCTTCCATCCATCTCACTGCCTGTTTTGGTGGAATCGCCAAAAAAATCAAAGTACACTCTTTTAAATGATCTTTGGTTAGTTCTTGATCAATTGAATTTGCCATTATCGCAAGTTCTGTGATCAAATGATCTTTATCAATTCCGTAAACCGTTTCTCCTGATCGTTTATACGCTTTAGCCAGAGATCCACCTATCAGTCCTAAGCCAACTATTCCAATCTTCATCATAACACCTCTCTGATTTTTTTAACCTGAGCCATAACATCATCAAACTGATCCGGTGTCAATGACTGTGCTCCGTCACACAAAGCTTTGGAAGGCTGATTATGTACTTCAATCATCAATCCATCTGCACCACATGCTGTAGCTGCAAGTGCCATTGGTTTTACAAGCTTTGCATACCCCGTGGCATGACTTGGATCAACAATAACAGGTAGATGCGTCAGATTATGTAACACCGGAATAGCTGAAAGATCCAATGTATTTCTTGTATAAGTTTCAAATGTTCTTATTCCTCTTTCACAAAGGATAATATTTTCATTTCCCCCTGCCATAATGTATTCTGCACTCATTAGAAATTCTTTGATCGTATTTGCTAATCCTCTTTTTAAAAGAATGGTTTTCTTTGTTCTGCCTAGCTCTTTGAGTAATTCAAAATTTTGCATATTACGTGCTCCTACCTGGATCACATCTACCTCCTCAAATAATGGAAGATGATTTGCATTCATGATTTCTGTAACGATTGGAAGTCCGGTTGCTTTTTTAGCTTGCAATAGAAGCTCGATTCCTTCTGCTTTCATTCCCTGAAAATCATATGGTGATGTTCTAGGCTTAAATGCTCCCCCTCGAAGCATTGTTGCACCTGCCGCTTTTACTCTTTTAGCAACTTCTTCAATCTGCTCTGGATTTTCTACAGAACAAGGACCTGCGATCACAGCAAAATCTCCTGCTCCACATGTCGCATTTCCTACTCTTATTTTTGAATCTTCTGGATGGAATTTTCTGTTTGCACTTTTAAAAGGTTCGGAAATTCTTGTTACTTTCTCTACAATATCCAGCAGTTGAAGCATTTCAATGTCAATATTTGATGTATCTCCTATAAGTCCTAAAATAGTTTGAAACTCTCCAACCGAAATATGTACTCTTACCCCCTGTTCTTCAAACCAGTGTACGAGCTGATCTCTTTGTTCTTGTGTTGTTCCTTGTTTTAATACTGTAATCATATTTTATCCCTCCGTATTGAAAATATTATGCTTTGAAGTTAATTATCTATACAACTAAAAAAGACTACACCGCCGGTCAGCTGTGTAGTCTTTTTTATAATGCACTGTATATATTCAATCATTCAAAAGCATTATCCAAAACTTTTTTGTACAGCAAAACCAACTCTTCCTTTTAAACCCATAAAGAAAAAGTAATAATAAAAGTATGCTGCTGTATAAAATAAGTTTTTCATATTCTGCTTCCTTTCTTTTTAATATCATATATAGGGTTTATCATATTTTTTCGCAATTTTCAAGTCTTTTTTTTATTTTATTTTTGTTTTCAGAAATATTCTTCAGCAAGTCTTCTGAATTCTGGTAACGAATTCACTATAGTTTCATAAGATACACAATACGCAATTCTTACATATCCAGGGCATGCAAATGATGATCCCGGGACTAGGAGAATGTGGTATTTTTTTGCTGTCTCACAAAATTTTTTTTCATTTGCAATTGGTGACTTCATAAACAGATAAAACGCACCCTCAGGTTTTACGCACTCGAATCCGCAAGCTTTTAATCCTTCATAAAGAGTTTTTCTGTTTTTATCGTAATATGCAATATTCGTTTGTTCATCGATACATCTGGCAACTGCTTTTTGCAATAATGTAGGTGCATTTACAAATCCAAGAATCCTATTTGCTACATTGACAGCTGATAACACTTCCTCACTCTCTGAAACCTCATCCGGAATCACTAGATATCCAATCCGTTCTCCCGGCAATGAAAGTGATTTGCTGTAAGAATATACAACAATTGTGTTATCGTAAAATTGTGTAAGATAAGGAACCTTTACCCCATCATAAGCAAGTTCTCTATATGGTTCATCTGAAATAAGATAGATTTCAGTCCCATATTCTTTTTGCTTTTGCATCAAGATTTCTGAAATTCTACAAATTGTATCCTCACTATATACAACTCCTGTGGGATTATTTGGTGTATTAACGATCACCGCTTTTGTCTTTTTTGTGATTTTGGCTTCAAACTCTGATAGTTTTGGCTGAAAAGTATCTGTATCCGCACTAATCTCCACTAAAACTCCATCATAATTGCTAACATATGACCGATACTCCCCAAAATATGGCGAGAATACAATCACTTCATCTAACGGGTTTAACAAAGTTTTTAAGATAACATTTAATCCTCCTGCTGCCCCTACTGTCATTACAATATTTTTTCCCTCAAATGAAGTATCAAATCTGCGATTCAATGACTTGGCAACGGTATTTCTTACTTCAAGATATCCACTATTGGTATTCGTATATCCATGAAGTACTTTTGGATCTTCCTCAGATATAATATCACAGATGGCCGTTTTAACCGCATCAGGTGCTGGCACATTTGGGTTTCCGAGACTAAAATCATATACATTTTCTGCCCCATAAATCTTAGCCATCTTATTTCCCTCTTCAAACATCGCACGGATTGCAGAACTATTTTTAACCATATCCTTCATTTTTTCTGCTATCATATCTGTCTCTCCTTCCTCTTGTTGAAATAAGCCCTAGTATAGCACATTCCTAATCTACATTCAACCAAACGAATCTCTGAAATTTTATCTCCAGATTTTCTCAAGAATTTTTGCGGCTGCTATTATTTTTTCTTCGCTCATATTTGCATACCCAAGAAGTATTGTTCCACTTTTATTTTTTTCCTCTTTTGTATAGTACTCAGAAAGTCCATATACTTTGATTCCTTCTTTTGCAGCACGTCCTATAAGCTCATCTTCCGTAAAACGTCCTTGAAAATCCAAAAGCAGGTGAACTCCCGCATTTTCCCCTGAAATCTTACATCTGTCCTGCATTTTCTTTAAACACCCCAAAAGAGTATCATGTCTACTTTTATATAAAGCGCGTGTTTTGTTAAGGTGTCGTTCATAATATCCTTGTTCTATAAATTTCTGAAGAATCATCTGATCAACCTTCGAAACTGTTGAACTTAAGAATGCACTTTTTTCCTTATATTTTTTTAAAAGCATTTCCGGTAATACCATATAACTCATTCGAATAGACGGGGCGATGGATTTCGAAAATGTTCCCATGTAGATTACTTTATCATTATGATCATATCCTTGAAGCGCTGGTATTGGCTTACCCTTATAACGAAATTCACTGTCATAATCATCTTCGATAATGTACCTGCCTTCTTCTTCATCGGCCCATGCAAGAAGATTCATTCTCCTTTGTATAGGCATGACAATTCCAAGCGGATACTGATGAGATGGCATTACAAACGCAATATTCGCCTTGGTTTTTTTTAATTTTTGAATGTCCATTCCCTTTTCATCCATATCAACTGTGCAAACTTCATAAGATAAATTTTTAAACAAACGATAAGCTTGTTTATAACTTGGGTTTTCCAAGGCCACTTTATGATCTTGTCCGATCACAGTTGTAAGGAGCATTAAAAGATAGTCATTCCCCGCACCTACAATAATCTGATCTGGTCGCGCATTTACCCCTCTTGCCTGATGAATGTAATTGCAAATTGCCCGTCGAAGTCCGTATTCTCCTTGTGGATGACCAAGTCGAAAAACTTCTGCCCTGTCATCTGAAAGGCACTCTTTTGAAAGTTTTCTCCAAACACTATAAGGAAAACTTTTTAAATCAACTCCATTTGGTGTAAAGTCATATAATGGTTTTGGTTCTTCTATTTTCTCATTTACTTCTTTTTCCTGAATTGTTTTCATTTGATACAGCCCTTCTAATTTGGAAACAAAATAGCCCCGACATGGCTGCGTTTCCACATATCCTTCTGACAGTAACTGTTCGTATGCCAGTTCAACTGTACTGCGACTTACTTCAAGATAGTTTGACAGTGCACGAGTTGATGGCAGTTTTTCACCGCTTGAAATTTTTCCTGTCTGTATTTCTTTTTTTATGTGATCATAAATCTGTTCATACATAGGAATTTTTGATTCTGTACATAGACTGATCGTCATTTCATTCATTTCAAATCACCTCTTTATAAATTTTATAAAATGATTGAAAAAAGCAGTTCTTCCATAATCAGAAGAACTGCCTTTATTAATTTTGTAAACTTTTATTTTTTAGGAAGTTTAAAAGAACTTTTCAGTGAAACAATTCGATTAAATACCAGTGCATCTGGTTTGGAATCTTTCGCATCAATACAGAAATATCCATTTCTTACAAACTGAAAACTGTCATATGCTCCTGCATCTGCAAAGCTTGGCTCAACATAACAATCTTTTAAAATCGTAAGTGAATTTGGATTCAGATTCAAAGATCCGTCCTCTTTATTGTATACACCTTTTTCTTCATCAATCAGATTTTCATAAAGTCTTACTTCTGCCTTTTGTGCATATGGTGCCGGAACCCAGTGAATAGTTCCTTTTACTTTTCTTCCTGTAAATCCACTTCCACATTTTGTCTCTGGATCATAAGTACAGTGAACCTCTGTAATATTTCCATTTTCATCTTTTACAAAGCTTTCACATTTTACGAAATATGCATGCATAAGACGTACTTCATTTCCCGGGAATAATCTGAAATATTTCTTAGGTGGTTCTTCCATAAAATCGTCTCGTTCAATATAAAGTTCTCTGCAGAATGGAACTTTTCTGCTGCCGAGCTCTTCATTCTCAAGATTGTTGGCAACGTCAAGATATTCAACCTGTCCTTCTGGATAGTTGTCGATGACAAGCTTGATTGGATCTAAAACAGCCATCATACGAGATTTTTTCATTTTAAGATCTTCACGAATGCAATACTCGAGCATTGCATAATCTACAGAACTCTGACTTTTGGAAACTCCACACATATCTATAAACATTTTAATAGATTCTGGAGTAAACCCTCTTCTCCTAAGTGCTGCTATGGAAACAAGACGAGGATCATCCCATCCATCTACAATTCCATCTTCCACTAATTTTTTGATATAACGTTTTCCTGTAACAACATTCGTCAAATATAATTTTGAAAACTCAATCTGTCTTGGTGGATTTTCAAAACCACATTCTCTTACAACCCAGTCATAAAGTGGTCTGTGATCTTCAAACTCCAGTGTACAGATAGAATGTGTAATTCCTTCTATCGCGTCTTCCAGTGGATGTGCAAAGTCATACATTGGATATACACACCATTTATCTCCTGTATTATGGTGCGTCATACGTGCAACACGGTAAATGATTGGATCTCTCATGTTAATATTAGGTGATGCCATATCAATTTTTGCACGAAGAACTTTCTCTCCGTCTGCATATTTGCCATCACGCATATTTTTAAACAGTTCCAAATTTTCTTCTACGGAACGATTTCTATACGGACTGTCTTTTCCAGGTTCTGTAAGTGTACCCCTGTACTCACGAATCTCATCTGCACTAAGATCGCATACATATGCTTTTCCTTTTTTAATCAACTCCACTGCATAATCATACATCTGCTCAAAGTAGTCTGATGCAAAATACAGATGATCTTCCCAGTCAGCACCGAGCCATTTAATATCCTCTTTAATAGAATCAACGAACTCAATCTTCTCCTTTGTAGGATTTGTATCGTCAAAACGCATATGGAATGTACCATTATATTTCTTTGCGAGTCCATAGTTTAAAAGTATAGACTTTGCATGTCCGATATGCAGATAACCATTTGGCTCTGGTGGAAATCGTGTACATACGTGATCGTATACGCCTTCTGCCAGATCTTTATCTATTTCCTGTTCAATAAAATTCTTTGAAACTGTTTCGTTTGCCATAGTTTCCTCCTCAAAGTACCCTAAATTCTTACATTATGTCCCTAATATTACCATAAATTTAATTTATTCACAAGGACTGTAAAAAAATTATTTGCTTTTTCCGAAAAGTATGTTATACTGTAGTGGTTTAAAGCGGAAAAGAACTTGTTTTACATTCCGTAATCAGAATATACAGGAGGTTTTTTATGAAACGAGAACAATTTGCTTCCCGACTTGGCTTTATCTTAGTTTCAGCAGGTTGTGCCATAGGTTTGGGGAATGTATGGAAATTTCCATATATGACTGGAAAATTTGGAGGAGCTGCCTTTATTCTGATCTATCTTATTTTTCTTGTAATTCTTGGATTGCCAATTATTGTTTGTGAATTTAGTGTCGGCCGTGCCAGTCAGAAAAGTATTGCTACTTCTTACAATGAACTTGAACCAGAAGGTGGTCGTTGGCATTACATAAGATGGATCGCCATTGCAGGTAATTATCTTCTTGTTATGTTTTATTCCATGGTTGGTGGCTGGATGCTCTATTACTGCTACCGCATGATTACAGGCGAATTTGTAAATGTTACCACTTCTCAGGTAGAAGATAAATTTGGTTCCATGCTTTCTTCCCCTGGAACTTTAATGTTCTGGACAATCCTCGTGGTTCTGCTTGCGTTTGGCATTTGTTGTATCGGTCTTCAAAAAGGCGTGGAAAAAATTATGAAGGTAACTATGATCGCATTGCTTGGTATTATGATCATACTTGCAATCCATTCTGTTACCTTACCTGGTGCAAAAGAAGGACTTCGTTTTTATCTTATTCCTGACTTTCATAAAATGGTAGAAAATGGTATTGGAAATGTAATCTTTGGTGCAATGAGTCAGGCCTTCTTTACACTTAGCATTGGAATGGGTGGAATGGCCATCTTTGGCAGTTATCTTGGAAAATCCCGCTCACTTGCAGGAGAATCCGTAAATATAGTGCTCTTAGATACTTTTGTTGCATTTGTAGCCGGACTCATCGTAATCCCTGCATGTTTTTCATTCAATGTCGAAACAACAGCAGGCCCACCGCTGGTATTTATTACCCTTCCAAATATTTTTTCGAAAATGGCAGGCGGCAGGATCTGGGGATCTTTATTCTTCTTATTCTTGTTCTGTGCGGCATTATCCACGATTGTTGGTGTTTTTGAAAATCTGGTTTCTTTTGGAATGGATCTCTTCCATTTTAGCAGAAAAAAATCAGTTGGTATCAACATCATTCTTATTGTTGTGTTAAGCATTCCTTGTATACTTGGATTTAACGTATGGTCTGGTTTTCAACCTCTTGGAGCAGGAACAAACATCATGGATCTCGAAGATTTCCTTGTTTCAAGTAATATTCTTCCACTTGGTTCTGTCGTTTATCTTATGTTTTGTACACACAAAAATG
>JAHHTM010000249.1 GCA_020024675.1 Muricomes sp. | reverse complement strand
AACCAAAGAGGGAATTTTCCGGCAAAGTGTTCTGTAAGAATACCGATAAATCTTTCAATAGATCCAAAAATTACACGGTGAAGCATGATTGGTCTGTGCTTTTCGTTATCTGAGCCGACATATGTCAGATCAAATCTCTGTGGCATCTGTAAATCAAGCTGAATTGTACCACACTGCCATGTTCTTCCAATGCAGTCTTCTAAGTGGAAGTCCAGTTTTGGACCGTAGAAAGCGCCGTCACCTTCGTTGATAACATATGGCACATTAATTTCTGCCATAGCGTCACGAAGAGCATTTTCAGCCATTTCCCACTCTTCATCAGTACCCATCGAATCTTCCGGTCTTGTAGAAAGTTCAATATGATACTTAAATCCGAACATGTTATA
Source organism: Muricomes sp. (assembly GCA_020024675.1). Taxonomy (GTDB): domain Bacteria; phylum Bacillota; class Clostridia; order Lachnospirales; family Lachnospiraceae; genus JAHHTM01. Next base: position 2,483 of record JAHHTM010000249.1, on the reverse strand, counting down.
TACATCATCAATAAACTTTGTTACACCGACAATTTCATCTTTAATCTGTTCAGGTAACATAAATAAATGTGCATCATCCTGAGTAAACGTTCTTACCCGCATTAATCCATGTAATGCACCAGACAGCTCATGTCTGTGAACCTGACCCAGCTCTCCCATTCTAATAGGGAAATCTCTGTATGACCATAACTTTCTCTTGTATGCAAGCATTGATCCCGGACAGTTCATCGGTTTGATTGCATAATCCTGATCATCAATTTTTGTAAAATACATATTATCCTTATAATGATCCCAATGACCGGAAGTTCTCCAAAGCTGCTCATTAAGAATTAAAGGTGTCTTAATTTCCTGGTATCCACGTTTAATATGTTCCTGTCTCCAGAAATTTTCCAGTTCGTTTCTAATGATCATTCCTTTTGGCAGGAAGAAAGGGAAACCCGGACCTTCTTCGTAAATTGCGTATAAATCCATTTCTTTACCAATTTTACGATGATCTCTCTTCTTTGCTTCTTCTAATTTAGCCAGATATTCATCAAGTTCTGCCTGAGAAGGGAAACATGTTCCATATATTCTCTGAAGCATCTTATTGTGTTCGTCACCTCTCCAGTAAGCACCTGCTACACTCTGTAACTTAACTGCTTTAATCTGTCCTGTTGACTCCATATGCGGTCCTGCACAGAGATCTACAAAATCGCCCTGTTTATAGAAAGAAATAACTGCATCTTCAGGTAAGTCCTGAATAAGTTCTACTTTGTAGTCTTCTTTTCTGTCTGCCATAAACTGAATCGCTTCTTCTCTTGGAAGTTCAAATCTTTCCAGCCTATAATTAGCCTGAATAACTTTTTTCATTTCTTTTTGAATTTTTAACAGGTCCTGATCAGTAAGCTTGTGTTCCATATCAATATCATAATAGAAACCGTTTTCAATCGCAGGTCCGATTGCAAGTTTTGCATCAGGCCAGATTTGTTTTATAGCCTGAGCTAAAATATGAGAAGTCGTATGTCTATATTTAAGTCTTATTTCCTCATTTTCAAAATCAATCTTTTCTTTTGCCATTTATATTACCTTCTTTCTTTACATATCATTCTGTTAATCTTTTACACTATTTCCCGGTGTTGGCGGTGTCGGAGCCGGTTCATCCGGTGTTGGCGGTGTCGGAGTTGATTCATCCGGCATTGGTGGTCCTGGTGGAGTTGGTGAATCCGGCGTTGGTGGTATTGGCTCTGGAGGTTTTGAGTTTTCATCTTCTCCATTGTCTTCTACTTTGTTCTCAGTTTTATCGCCTTCTTCTTGCTTTTCTTCATCTAACTTTTCAGCTTCATCAACAAACTCAGTTGTTTCTCCTGAACTGTTTACAGCATCAATAATGATGTTATTCATGTTCAAAACCTTATTAGAAGGTTTATAATTTTTCTGTCCAAACATCTTTTTATGCATCATCGATGTATTTGTAGCTAAGTCATCCGGAAAAACATAAGAAACTCCGCCAAAGCTTCCTGTCGTTTTTTCATATGGCCATGATTCACTGCCACTTATTTTGTAGGTTGGTAACTGTGAAGCCATAATCAGCATATCTTTAGTACTAATATTTGTCTGAACTTGTGGAAGCAACTTATTAAGAAGCTTATCAAGCTGTTTGACATCCATATTCTGCATTTTCTTAAATACTTTCGTTAAAACTGTTCTCATTCGTTCCGTCCGCTTAAAATCGTCACCTACGCCTTTACGAATTCTTCCATAAGACACGGCTTGAACTCCTTCAAGAGTCTGTTTCCCTGAATGTTCTACTAAATTATAGTTTTTCTGTCCAATAGCTTCTGCAGTTTCAATCGTATACTTATTTAGTTCTGAAATCTCATAGTCCTCAACGTCAACAGTAATTCCATCAACTGCATTAACCAGATCTGAAACCATTTTGAAATTAACTACTACAAACTGATGTATATTCAAATCCATTGCCTGATTAAGTGTCTGAATCATCATCTTTGGACCGCCAATTCTATTAGCATCTGTAATTTTTCCATATTGTTTGCTATTACCCATTTTTAAGTAGGTATCACGATATACGGACATTAATTTAACTTCTCCGGTCTCTTCCTTTAGACTTAAAACCATTATTGCATCTGCACCGGTACCTTTGATATTATCCATATCTCGGCTGTCAACACCTAAGAGAAGAATATTTACATATCCATCAACATCAACACAGGATAAATCTTGTTTTTCCAAAAATACTTTGTTAATCATTGATAATTTTGAAAATACATAACCTGCTATTGCCAGTGTTAGAATAAGAATAACTAATAAAACTATCCACACACTTTTCTGCCAAGTCTTAAGATTGCGAAACCAGTTTCCAAAGCGCTTAAAAATATTCCGTTCATATTTATTATTTTGGGCAAATATTCTCTTCTGTCTATTCCTTCGCATGTATCCCCCTATATTATAATCATTACTATATATAAATTGATAGTCTATAGAAT
>JAHHTM010000248.1 GCA_020024675.1 Muricomes sp. | reverse complement strand
ACTCCAGACGTGAGAAAAGCCCGAGCAAAAGCTCGGGACTTTGTCTACAGTCTGAGCTTTGTATTTTTACAGAGCTGATTTTTTGTAAAAATAAAATAAAAATGTATTACAAATATTGTTTCAGAAATAATAATAAGGTATTATAGTATGGTAACGGACTTTAAATAGTAAAATGAAAGGCAGGAAAATTGAATATATGAGAAAAAAATGTCATAAAATAATCGCAGCATCCCTGTCAGTTGTTCTGTTATCAGGACTATTAGTGGGGTGCGGAAATAAAACTGTAGATCAAGATACAGATAAAAAAGAAATTACCGTAATGATACCAGAATGGGGTGCACCAGATGATGAGCTTCTGGATCAGTTTGAAGAAGAGACTGGTATTTATGTTACAGTGAATGAAGTAAGCTGGGATGATATTAGAGACAAGATTACAATTGCAGCATCTGGTGGCTCAGCTGTGGCGGATGTAGTGGAAGTAGACTGGTCATGGGTAGGAGAATTCCATGCAGCAGACTGGTTAGAACCACTCAAATTAGATAAAGAAGATACAGAAGATATGCCTACACTGGAAACATTTACAGTAGATGGAGAAGTGCTTGCAGTTCCTTATGCAAATGATTTCCGATTATCTTATTACAACAAAGAGCAGTATGAGAAGGCAGGCATTGAAAAAGAACCAGAAACATGGGATGAAGTGTTTGAACAAGCGAAGCAGATCAAGAAAAAAGGTATCTGTGAATATCCATTTGTAATGGCATTGAATGCTGAGGAATCAGCAGCCACTTCTCTTATGTGGTTGTCATATACAATGAATGGGGTTGTCTTTAATGAAGATGGCACATTAAATAAAGAGTCTGTTCTCTCAGCGCTTGAGTTTGAAAAGAAACTAATTGATGAAGAACTGATTGATCCAGCAGATAAAAGTTCATCTGGTATGGATGCATATCGTCGTATTCTTTCAGGAAATGCATCTTTTATGACTGGACCTACATCATTTGTTGCCAGAAGTAATGATGAAGAACAATGTAGTGTTGTAGGACAGATACTTCCAATACTTGTTCCTGGAAAAGATGGAAAATCAGAGCATACCATGCCACTTCCAGAGGCAATTGGTGTTACAAAATTTTCAAAGAATAAAGAAGCAGCATCTACTTTTGTAAAATGGTACACTTCTAAAGAGATACAAAAAGAACTGTTTGAGAGAAATAGTACAATTCCTACACATAATACAGTTTTGGAAGAACTGATCGAGTCTGGAAAAATGATCAATACAGGAGATATGCTTGAAGAAGCAAAGAAAATTGCATCACCATTCCCAAACGGAGTACCATCTTATTATGCCGAAATGAGTCATGCTATTTACAATGCAGTAAACAAGATGGCAACAGATGTGATTTCTCCAGAGGAAGCATTTGAAGAAATGAATAAAGTTGTAAAGGAGCTGGCAGTAAATAAATAATGAAAAAGGCTTTACCTTATATATTACTTGCACCCATGATGTTGATCATGGGTGCACTGGTGTTTTATCCTGTAATGGCAACGTTTTCATATAGTCTTAAAAGATGGAAATTGACAGCACCAGGAGATATCAGATTTATCGGATTTGATAACTATGTTTCGGTTTTAAAGTCATCGGCTTTCTGGTATAGTCTTCAGAATACGCTGCTCATTCTTTTGGCAGTGGTTGTTTTTACAAGTGTAGCTGCAATAGTACTTTCTATGTTTTTAAATATAGATTCAAAAGTTTCCGGACTGATGCTTGCGATAGCTGTACTTCCTTGGGCATTGCCACCATATGTGAATGGAATATTATGGAAATTTATTTTCCATCCAGGGTATGGATTTTTAAATAAACTGCTTATGACTATTCATGTAACTTCACAGCCGATAGAGTGGCTTTCATCAAGGTGGCTTCTATTACTGGCTGTATCAGTGGTTGTTACATGGCGAAGTGTTCCGTTTATGGCATTGGTATGTCTGGCAGGAAGAAAAGCGTTACCGGAAAGTTTATATGAAGCAGCGAAGATAGACGGTGCGTCTAAACTTCAGATATTTAGACACATTACCATGCCATTGCTCCTTCCCTTTGTAGGAATTGGTATTACAAGTACTTCTATAGCAGCAATTAATGTGTTTGATGAAATTGTGGCGTTGTCAGGAATGAATGATCTTGGTAAAAACATAGTTATAGAAAGTTATCTTACAACATTTTCTTTCCTTGATTTTGGAAAAGGAAGTGCGATTACGTATCTTGTATTACTTCTGGCTGCAGTTTTTGGTGTGTTTTATTTGAGAACATTAAATCGGGAGGTGCAGTACTAATGAAGAAAAAAACAGGATACTGGATCTTTATGATTCTATTTTTGATCTGTACGATTGGCCCTTTTGTCTGGGCATTTCTTATTTCAATTACACCAGAATATGGAATGTTTGCAAAAACATCAGGATTGTTTCCGACGCAAGTGACATGGGAAAATTATAGAGAATTGCTTTTTAGTGGAAGTAGACAAAGTAGACTATTTTTTACAGGAGTGAAAAATTCATTAAAAGCGGTTGTTGTCACATTAGTAATTGGTATGCCGTCAGCTTTGTTGTCAGCATATGCATTGGCTCGTATGGAATTTAAAGGGAGAAAGGTGATAAAAAATTTACTCTTATTTACAATGGTAATTCCAGTTATGGCAACAATCATACCTATCTACCATATTTTTATGGATTATGGATTACTTGATAATATCTTTTGGCTTAGTGTAATCTATGTGAGTTCACTTCTTCCTGCAGCAGTGTGGCTGATATCAAATTATTTTGCGACCATACCAAAAGAATTGGAAGAAGCAGCGCTTGTTGATGGTTGTGGAACGATGGGGGCATTT
>JAHHTM010000247.1 GCA_020024675.1 Muricomes sp. | reverse complement strand
CTTTTATGTCACGTTTATTGTTATCCGAAACATTTGATAAATTTCAGTTGATCGAAGGAAAAATAGTCACTTTCAATACATTTACCATCGATGGGTACATTCAAAAATCATTTTTCCCAGATGAGGAAATTGTTGAAGATTATTCATACTGGCATACTCTCCGAGAATATTGCTTTGATTTGATTCGAGGAAAACGTACTCCTTTAAGTTTTAAATTTATATTTCGTCTTTCCCCGGATGAAATAATCCAATTGATCACAGAAAATAGTCTTAACTTTCCAGCCACCCAGATACAAGGGCTTTATCTCAACATTCATTATGATGGTTCTTCTTTACACTGTATTACAGGTACATCTTTAAAACTTTTTACTCTGGATAAATCGCTCGAACACACCTGGGACCAGACAGTACTTAATTTTTTCAGTGAAAAGCAGATTCCTTTTGATATTCTATAAAAAAGGCCAGACCTTTTTACTTATGGTTTTCAGATTATTCTAAATTCCATTTGTAAAAAAGTCTGACCTCTTTGTTTATTTTGTAAGCATTAACATAATATCGTTGCTTCGTTTTACAAAAGCTGTCATTTCTTCTGGACTTAACGGCTTGTGTGCCATCATTGCCAGATCATACAATTGTTTACAGATAATTGATACATTTTCGTTATCTTTGTTTTCTACAACAAATTTAACCAATGGATGATCTGCATTCAAGATCAACGTAACCTGACTTCCAAACATAGCTGGATCCATTGCTCCCATGCCATACATTCTCATCATTTCTTCCATACGTCTTGACTGCTCAGACAACACTGCCATAGATGCTACATTTTCATCTTTTAATTTTTCAACTTTAACATCGAGTTGCTCATTTCCAAGTTCTTTCCTGAAAATTTCCACAAGGCTGTCTGCTTTTTTTGTAAATTCTTCTTTTTCGTCTTCCGCCACATCACTCTTCAATGATTCGTGAAGGTCTGCATCAATTCTCTGGAAACTGATATTTTCATTGCGTTGCTCAAGGTATGTTATAAATGCGGAATCTATATTATGTTTCAAGATTACTGCATCTTGTCCCTGTGCTTTGAACATATTGATATACTGACTCTGCTGAAGTTCATCTGTAACGTAGAAGATATTTGTTTTCTTAACTTCTTCTTTTTCTTTCTCCTCAGCTGATGTTTCTTCTTTTTTCTCTTCTAATGATCCACCATTTGCCACAATGCAATCTTCCAATGTAAGATATTTATGGTCTAGGTTCTTAAAAAGAATTGATTTTTCAACTTTCTTACCAAACTTTTCGTCTTTCAGGCATCCAAATTTAATAAATGGTGAAATATCATCCCAATATTTTTCATAATTCTCTCTGTCATTTTTAAACATTCCATTCAGCTTATCCGCAACTTTCTTAGAAATGTAATCCGCAACTTTTGTTACAAATCCATCATTTTGAAGTGCACTTCTTGAAACGTTAAGTGGAAGATCTGGACAATCAATCACACCTTTTAATACCATAAGGAATTCTGGAATAACTTCTTTAATATTATCTGCAATAAATACCTGATTGTTATATAACTTAATTGTTCCCTCAATAGAATCATATTCTGTATTGATCTTAGGGAAGTATAAAATACCTTTTAAATTGAATGGATAATCCATATTTAAATGAATCCAGAATAATGGTTCTTTATAATCCATAAAGACTTTACGATAGAATTCAATATATTCTTCTTTTGTACATTCACTTGGATTCTTTGTCCAAAGAGGATGTATATCACTAAGAGAAACCGGACGTTTTACAATCTTTGCTTTTTGTTTTGGCTCCCCTTCTTCTCCTTCTTTTGGTTCTTCTGTAATATGCTCAACAACTTCATCTGTATCTAATACTTCAGATTCATCGATCACTTCATACTCTGTTTCTGCATTCGCTTTAGAAAGGAAAATTTCAACAGGCATAAATGAACAATATTTTTCAATTATTTCTCTCGCTCTGTATTCATTTGCAAATTCAAGACTTTCTTCATTCAAGAATAATGTGATTTCCGTTCCGACTTCTGTTCTATTTCCTTCCTGCATCTCATACTCTGTACCACCTTCACTTACCCAGTGAACAGGTTTTGCGTTTTCTTTGTATGATAGAGTATCAATATGAACCTCATCGGCTACCATAAACGCTGAATAGAATCCTAATCCAAAATGACCGATCATTTCATCTTCAGTTGTTTTATCTTTATATTTCTCAAGGAACTGTGTTGCCCCTGAAAAAGCAATCTGTGTAATGTACTCTTCAACTTCATCTGCTGTCATTCCAAGACCGTTATCAATAAATGTCAGTGTCTTTTCTTCTGGATTTACAATAACTTGAATCTTTGCTTTGTACTCTTCTGGCAGTTCATACTCGCCCATCATATCCAGTTTTTTCAATTTCGTTATAGCATCACAACCATTTGATATAAGTTCGCGCATAAAAATATCATGATCTGAGTATACCCATTTTTTTATGATTGGAAATATATTCTCACTGTCGATAGATAAGTTTCCCTTTCTTGTTTCCATTATAAACACTCCTTTTTATATAATATCCGTTTAATATCTTTGGTTTCTCGCCTAAAGGATATGATAATACAGTGATTTTGAAAAGTCAATACAAAATTAGCACTCTTTTGATAAGAGTGCTAATAATCACTATATTATATGTTTAAATACAATCTTCGTAACAAAAATACTAATCAACTGATTCTATCTCCGTAGCTGGTATAAAAACAGCATTTCCTGACTGAACATTCACAGTCATTCCTTCTGAAAGACATATATTTTTAAATACACTTTCATTTTCATTATGCACTGAAACCCAATAACTATCCACTCGATCATCGTGTTCAATGAGTACTCCTGCATAA
>JAHHTM010000246.1 GCA_020024675.1 Muricomes sp. | reverse complement strand
AAGATTACATTGAAAAATACATACACTTTTTCACAAATGGATTCTTTTAAACTCTCCCGTGGCGACAAGTTATTTCTGCAACTTGGGCCAAAAGATTCTCTTGTTTCTTGCAGTATCCAGGGAGTAAAACGTGATTCTTTTACTTTTATCCTTATTGCAGTATTTATCTATCTTATTTTACTGCTTACTGGTAAACGTGGATTGTATGTTTCTATTACTACAATCATTAATATCGGAATTTTTATAGCTGCGCTGCAATTTTATTCCGAAGGTACTGATATATTGCTCATTGCAAATATTTTGATTTTTGTTTTTCCCTGCATCACTCTGCTGTTGTCCAACGGATTTAAAAAAAGTACCTTTGTGGCGCTTTCATCCACATTTTTGACACTTACTGTCTCACTACTTCTTTTTAAACTTGCACTGACCTACGGAGAAGAAATCGACTATGCTGCTCTCGATTATATTGTCGGTGGACATGATTTGGAACAAATCTTTTTTGCCAGTGTAGAACTTGCCGGACTTGGTGTCATTATGGATGTATCTGTCAGTCTTTGTTCTTCTTTATATGAACTTGTTATGAAAACACCAGATATACGATTTAAAGAACTTCTCTTATCCGGTCGTCAAATTGGCTATGATATTATGGGAACTATGATCAATGTTCTATTATTCACTTATGTCTGTGGTCTGATGCCTCTTATCATTCTCAAAATGAAGAATGATATTTCACTTATCACAATCATAAAACTGCAAATCCCATTTGAAATCTGCCGCTTTTTATTTGGTTCTATCCAGATTTTGTTGGCCATACCGATATCGATCGCTTTGTCTGGGGTATTTTTATTAAAACGGAGGTCTAAAAAATGATCCTAATACTTGTTTTTATTTTTCTTGGCCTTATTGTTGTGATTGGCGGAGACAGAGGAGTTGTTTCTCTACTGACTGTCATCGGCAATCTTGTAGTTTTTTTTGCTATGATCTTGGGCATGAATGCCGGACTGAATCCTTACATTGTAACGATTGTTGGCGGGGTTCTTATAAACTGCCTTACTCTTGTATATCAAAATGGGAAAAACATAAAGACTTATTCTGCTTTTTTGTCTGTTACAATAGTCATGACTATATTATTAGCTGTGGTCTTTCTTTTCAGCAGTCGACTTCATCTAGAAGGACTAAATGAAATTGAATTAAAAGGAGAAATTTCGATTTTTTACTCTTTCATTGTAAAAGTCGATATGCATAAGGTAAGCATTTGTCTTATTCTTATCGGTCTTCTTGGAGCTGTTATGGATACCGCTGTTTCTGTTTCTTCCGGTCTCTACGAAATAGCTATTTCCAGGGAACGTACAGAAAAAGAACTTTTTCATTCAGGCATGTGTATTGGAAAAGACATCCTTTCTACCACGATCAATACATTGTACTTTGCATACATCGGCGAAGCACTTATGCTCTTGATTTATTTGCAGGAGTACCATTATTCTATTATGGACATTCTTAATTCCAAAGCATTCCTGCAGGATTTCACCTGTATCGTGTTTAGTATGATTGGTTGCCTGCTCATCATACCAATTGCATCATACATCTCTTCGAGATTATATATTTCAAAAATGGTTTGGAATATTTCTGAAAAAGCATAAAAAACTGGTCATCTCAACTTTTGAGATGACCAGTTTTTTAGTTGTCTTCTTTTTTTCTTACATGGCAGAACCATAACACATAACTTATGACCACACCACCAAGAATATTTCCTATTGTAACTGGAAGAAGATTTCCAAATACAAATTTCGAAACTGTTAAATCTGATAAACAAATACCAGCTTCTGTTGCCGCACTGGCATACTCTGGAACCATTTTTGCAAATAGCCCTGCTGATATGTAATACATATTGGCAACACAGTGCTCAAATCCACTTAATACAAAGTAACATATTGGAAGAAATGCCCCAATAATGCGCCCTGCTGTATCTGTTGCTGACAATGCCATCAATACAGCAATGCATACAAGAACATTACAGAAAAATCCAAGAACAACTCCATTCCCAAATGGAATGTTACATTTGCATGCCGCCAATTTTATTGTATATACCGCCAATTTCCCATTAGAATAATTCATTTGTCCAAACCATGCGCATCCCATGGCAACAACTAAAGACCCAACAAGATTCCCTACATATACAATTATCCAACTGCGAATCATATTTGCAATCGTACACTTTTTGTCTAATACAGATATTGTGATAAGACAATTTCCTGTAAACAATTCTGCTCCAAGAATGATTACCATTCCAAGTCCAAACGGAAATAATAAACCACATATCAATCGAATCATCCACGGATCTTCTATCCCATAGACCGCGGTATTTGTAGCTGCTGAACCAAGTGCTATAAACGCTCCTGACATAATTCCCAGGATAAATAATTTTAATGTAGAACTCTTTGCTTTTTTCTCTCCGATCACTGAGTATTTTTCAATGATCTGTGTTGGTGTAATCGTGCTATTCATTTGTATTTTCCCCTCTTCTGTCGTTAAAATACCCTTAGAATATATAACTCTAAGGGTATTGTATTTTATTTATTCTGTAATAAAAGATCAATGCTTACAAGTTTTACACTCAACACAAAAATCTTAACTGCCTCTTCAAGTTCCTTAACTGTAGGAAAGGAAGGTGCAATACGTATATTACTGTCATGTGGATCTTTTCCATAAGGGTAAGTAGCCCCGGCATTTGTCATCACTAAACCAGCCTCTTTTGCTTTGGCAACAATTGCCTTTGCCGATCCCTCTATACCATCAAAAGAAATAAAGTATCCGCCCTTTGGTCTTGTCCATGTTCCAATCTCAAGTCCTCCAAGTTCTTTGTCAAGAACTTCAAGTACTTTTTCAAATTTAGGTCTGAGAATTGCCGCGTGTTTTTCCATATGATGATAC
>JAHHTM010000245.1 GCA_020024675.1 Muricomes sp. | reverse complement strand
GTTTTAATCTTTTTAAGATTAATTCCAGTAAATCATTAATATTTACGGACTGGATATTAAGATCCGGAGATTTTCTATCCATCTTAACAAGAGACAAAAGATCTGAAATTATGTCATTCTCTCTGTCAATCTCTTTTGCAATATCTTCCATAAACTCCTGATATAATTCCACTGGAGCTTCTCCCATGGCAACCAGAGAATCTGCAAGAACTTTCATTGATGTAAGCGGTGTTCTTAATTCATGAGATACATTTGATACAAATTCTTCTCTAGAATCATTTAACTGTTTTAACCTGCCAAGCATTCTATTAATAGACTCCGACATCTGTTCCGCTTCTAAAAACATCTCTTTATGCATGACCTCTTCTTCGTATCCTTCGGAAACATTATCAATATACCCCGTAATACGTCGAAAAGGTTTTACAACAACATTTGCTATAAACAAACTTAACACAATAAGTATGATAAGCACGATGCCAAGTACCATATTTCCCTTCTGTCGAAGAATTCTTATATTTTCCTCAATCGTGTCTGTAGATACACTGGCAAGCATAACGCCAGATATTTTCTTGGATTCCCCAATCATAATTGGAGAAGTAACCTCTATGTATCTGTTTGTCTTGTCATAGTAATTGGTACCTTTTCCTTTCATACAGCTCACTACGTTTTCTGATAAAATCGTCTTTCCTTCATCTATGGAAAAAGTATCTTTTACAACTTGAAGATCACTGTTAATAATCATAACACGTCCGTTATAGATGTTCGTGAGCTGCGTCAGATTCGCATTGATTACCTCAGAAGACTGGTCCGAAAGATAATTGTAACTGCTAAGCTGATTACTTAAAATAGTGCACTGGCTTTGAATTTCTGCTGTACGAAGTGCCACCGCTTTTGTTTCATACGACTTTATAATCCCTGTATAGGCAATCATACATGGAATAGTTGAAACAAGCAAAAGGAGTGCGATCATAAAAAACCGCAGGCTCCTAAAGAATTTAAAATTTATCTTAAAATGCATCTTATCCCTGGAAATAATAACCAACTCCCCACTTTGTATGTACATATTTCGGTTCACTTGGTCGAACCTCTATCTTTTCACGCAGACGACGAATGTGTACATCTACCGTTCTTGCATCACCCGGATTATCTTTCCCCCAGATAATCTTTAAAAGATTTTCTCTACTGTAAACTTTATTTGGATTCTTTGCAAGAAGTTCCAATACTTCAAATTCTTTTGCAGTAAGATTGATTTCTTTATCTCCTATAAACACACTTCTTCCATCACAGTCAATTTTCATATTTCCCTTAACAATCATCTTACTTGCCGGTGATACCGTCCGTTTTGAAGTTCTTCTCATAATGGCTTTAATTCGTGCCTTTACTTCCAAAATATTAAATGGTTTCGTTATATAATCATCTGCCCCGTATTCCAGGCCAAGAATCTTATCCATATCTTCACTTTTTGCAGTCAACATAACTACCGGCATGTCGGAAAATTCTCTGATATGCTGACATACTTCAAATCCATCCATTTTAGGAAGCATGACATCTAAAAGTACTAAGTCATATTCACAATTTTTTGCATATTCTAAAGCTTCTTCTCCATCATATGCACAATCCACTTCCATATCGTCTTGTTCCAGGCTGAATCTGATTCCTTTTACAATTAATTTTTCATCATCTACTACTAATATTTTCTTTTTACCCATGCTACTATTTTCTACTCCTTTTGCCTGTCCAGCCCCAATACTATCTGGCAACAACTATTTTGTCTTTTATTTTATTAAATACACCTTCCTTGATTCCTTCAATCTCCATAAGTTCCTCTACACTGTCAAATTGACCTTTTGATTTTCTATATGAGAGAATACACTCTGCTTTAGATTCTCCTATCCCAGGCAAAGTCATGAGTTCCTCTTTTCCGGCTGTATTAATGTTTACTTTTCCTCCTGTACTGTTTTCATCATGAACAATCGTTTCTGTATCGAACAATCCTTTTTCTAGATCTTGCGAAGATGGAACGTAAATCCGTTCACCATCTACAATTTCTCTTGCCTGATTCAATGTCTGTTCCTCAGCGTCATCACAAAGACCACCGGCTGCTTCTATCGCCTCATAAAGCCTTGCTTTCGTCTTTAACTTGTAAACTCCAGGATTTTTTACAGATCCACAGACATACACATATACCTTAGAATCCACTTCCTTTATCTCTGGTTTTGTTTCAATTCTGTCCATTGACTTTGGCTCTTCGATTTCTATTTTCGTTTTCTTTTCACAAGCACATAAACTGATGCATAACAATATTAAAAAAAGTATTCTTTTTTGTTTTTCCTTCATTGTCCTTCCTGCCTTCCGGCAAGACAGTTCCCCTCAACGTCGGATACTAATATTGTAACGAATTAGGAAATAAAATACAATAGTATCTTTTACATTTATGTTACATTTTTATTACAAAGCTTATTTTGTTACTCCCATTGAAATAGCACAACACCTATCAGTGCAATAACAAGTCCGATACATTTTCTCCATGCAAAAGGCGTCTTTTCAACCCCGAAAATTCCAATCACTTCTATAAGATATGATGTGATCAACTGTGCAATGACAATAAGCATAACTGCTTTTGCAGGTCCAAGTGTACCTACACTTTTTATAACCGTCCAAGTAATTCCAGCTCCAATCACACCACCTAACAGCATGTATTTTGGCTGCACATGAAACAACTGACCAAGTGGCTGTCTTCCAGATAAAAACCATGCAGCAACACAAACCAGAAAGGCAGTGATCTGTACCCATCCATTACTGACCCAAATTCCTGCTGTTTTCGTAACATTTGTATTAAATATTCCTTGTATACTCATTAAAACTCCAGAAAAAATTGCAATTAAAAAACCCATCATCAGACTATACCTCCGTTATTTTTCTTACATTGTAGT
>JAHHTM010000244.1 GCA_020024675.1 Muricomes sp. | reverse complement strand
AAGCCTAATATCATTTTTCACGCTGCAGCACATAAACATGTACCTCTTATGGAAAATTCGCCAAATGAAGCAATCAAGAATAACTGCTTCGGTACTTATAATGTTGCAAAACTTGCTGATGAGTACAAAGTAGATAATTTCGTACTGATTTCTACAGATAAAGCGGTTCGCCCTACAAGCCTTATGGGGGCAACAAAAAGAATATGTGAAATGATTATTCAGACATTTGCAAGACACTCCGAACATACGAAGTTTGCAGCCGTTAGATTTGGAAATGTACTTGGAAGTAACGGATCGGTTATTCCATTATTCCTAAAACAAATTGAAAGTGGCGGACCTGTTACTGTAACGCATAAAGATATTACGAGATTCTTTATGACCATTCCTGAAGCTGTATCCTTAGTACTTCAGGCAGGTTTGTATGCAAAAGGTGGGGAAATCTTCGTATTGGATATGGGAAATCCTGTTAAAATCTATGATTTGGCAGAAAACCTTATTCGTATGAAAGGATATATTCCTAATAAGGATATTATGATAAAAATTGTAGGACTTCGTCCGGGAGAAAAACTTTACGAAGAACTTCTTATGGATGAAGAAGGACTTTCCAAAACTGATAACCAGTTAATTTTTATTGGACAGCCTATTAAGATAGATGAAGAGATGTTTAAAGAGAAGCTACAGAAGCTAATTGAAGCAGCAATGATGAACTGCGATAATATCAAAGAACTGACTAGAGAAGTTTGTGATACATATAAAATCACAGAGTAGCAGATAATAATTTAAACATTACTTCTAACAGAGGAGAAAAGTATGAGAAACATTTTATTTAGTCCACCGGATGTTGGTGATGCAGAAATTGAAGAAATCGCAAAAGCAATTAAAAGCGGATGGATTACTACAGGACCAAAAACGAAAGAACTTGAAAAAGAACTTGCTGAATATTGCGGAACTGATCGCGTTGTATGCCTTAATTCAGCAACAGCTTGTGAAGAAATGGCATTACGTGTTTTAGGTATCGGACCAGAAGACGAGATTATTGTCCCTGCATATACTTACACTGCAAGTGCAAGCCCTGTTTGTCATGTTAATGCTAAACTGGTTATGGTAGATGTTGCTAAAGACAGTTTTGAAATGGATTATGATGCGCTTGAAAAGGCAATTACTGAGAATACAAAGGCTATTGTCGGAGTGGATATAGGTGGAATTATATGCGATTATGACCGCATTTTCGATATTGCAGAACGCAATAAAGAAAAATTCAAACCGTCTAGCGACATTCAGAAAGCAATAGGTCGAATTGCTATTTTTTCAGATGGAGCACATGCTTTAGGAGCATCAAGAAATGGAAAAAGAAGTGGTAGTATTGCAGACTTTACAAGCTTTTCCTTCCACGCAGTAAAGAATTTTACTACAGCAGAAGGTGGCGCACTGACATGGAGAAATATTGAAGGTATAGATAATGACGAAATTTACAGAGAGCTTATGCTCTTATCACTTCATGGACAGTCTAAAGATGCTTTAGCCAAGAACAAAGTAGGCGCCTGGGAATATGATATCCTTTCAACTGCATACAAATGCAATATGACTGACATTATGGCGGCTATGGGCCTTGCTCAGATGAGACGTTATCCTCATATGTTGGAAAAAAGAAGAAAGATTATTGAAGTTTATGACAATGCATTTAAACCTCTTGGGATGAAGGTTATGAATCATTTTGATAATACACATCAGTCCAGTGGTCACCTGTATCTTTTGAGAGTTCCTGGTATTAACGAGAAACAAAGAAATGAAATCATTGTAAAGATTGCAGAAAGAGGTATAGCAACAAACGTTCATTATAAGCCTCTGCCGATGATGACTGCATATAAAAATATGGGCTTTGATATAAAAGATTATCCGAATGCATACAAACAGTATGAAAATGAAATCACATTACCTCTTTACAGCCTGCTTACTGATGAAGATGTAGATTATGTTATAGAAAACGTTGTTGATGTTTTAAAGGAGTATATATAGTATGCTTACACCATGGAATGAATTAGATGATTTTCTAAAGTGTGATGATGTCGAAAAATACTATAGCATTTTAAGCAGAAAGAAACATAGCCTGATCCTCAAGAGGATTATGGATATAATCTTATCTGCTTTGATGATAATCCTGCTTTCACCAGTTCTGCTTATTATTGCCATTGCAATTAAAACAGACTCAAAAGGACCTATATTTTATCGTCAGGTGAGGGTTACCCGAAATAATAAAGACTTTAGAATTTTTAAATTCAGAACTATGGTAACCGATGCAGATAAAATCGGAAGCCTTGTAACTGTGGGAAATGACAGTAGAATTACAAGGGTAGGAGCAAAGATCAGAAAGGTCAGACTTGATGAACTTCCTCAACTATTTAACATTTTTCTTGGAGATATGAGCTTTGTGGGGACAAGACCCGAGGTTAGAAAATATGTTGATGCTTATACTGATGAAATGAAAGCAACATTACTTCTTCCGGCAGGAGTTACATCTCTTGCAAGCATTAAGTTTAAGGATGAGGATGATCTTTTGGAAGATCATATAAAAAATGGTATTGATGTTGATACTGCATATATAAAGTATGTTCTGCCGGAAAAAATGAGGTATAACCTTGAGGCTTTAAAAAACTTTAGCTTTATGGCTGAAATTAAGCTGATGTTCAAAACAGTCTTTGAAGTTTTAAAATAGGAGTTTTAGTTTGAATATTTTACTGATAAATCATTATGCCGGTTCTCCTGAAATGGGTATGGAATTTCGACCATACTACTTTGCAAGAGAATGGGTAAAAAAAGGTCATAAGGTCGATATTATCGCAGCAGATTATTCTCATTTGAGAAGAATTAATCCTGAAATAGAAAAAGATTTTTCGGCTTCGGATATTGATGGAATAACCTATCACTGGATAAAAACC
>JAHHTM010000243.1 GCA_020024675.1 Muricomes sp. | reverse complement strand
ATTATATGTATGGATTACGTATATGTCAATTAAAATAGACCAGCGTTTTGAGTTGCATATCACTCATTTTCACTGGTCTATTAGTATGCTATTATATGAACGATTCCATGTCTCTTTCCACCAAATTAATTGGTCTATTTGTGGTCTATTTTTGTTTTTCCAAATCGTGAAACCCTTGAGGAATAAAGGCTTTAGCACTTTTCGCCACATAGTGCCGTGGCAAATAAAAAGTACTTTTATCATAATTTTTATGAACCTCCTAAGTTCTAAATCTCTTTATACCTCAAAATATTCCAAGAATCTTTTATTCTTTGTTTATTATATCATACCAAGATACTTCTATCAGTAAAATCAGTTATTTTTTACCATTAAGAAAGAGCCGGATTCAACCGAACCCAGCTCCGACTATTTATTCCTTATTTTATTAAGATCTAGTAATCTTTGATTACTACTTCCTCTAAATTCAAGCATAAGATCTTTTTTCTCTTCAACAAATTCTCCATCAACTAATGTATCAATATAAGATAACATTTCATCTGTAACATCTGTATATACTTTACCGCCTTTTATAAGATCAACATCATAAGTATATCCTGTATAACACCATATAGTCTTTTGGGGAAACTTTGTTCTTATATTTTTTAAAAGTCCTACAAGCACCTTCTGGTTCTCTGGTTCAAAAGGCTCTCCTCCTAAAAGCGTAAATCCTGTAATATATACTGGCTCCATTGCTTTTAAAATCTCTTCTTCTGTCTCGCTTGTATAAGGTTGTCCGTAATTAAAATCCCATGTTTCCGCATTGAAGCATCCTTTACAATGGTGTGTACAACCGGAAACAAACAGACTGACCCTGACTCCAGGGCCGTCTGCTATATCATATTTTTTAATATTTCCGTAATTCATATTTCTCCCTCATTACAGGTGGAGAACTCTGTCCTTAATTTCCTGTGTTCTTCCCTGATTCCAAAACTGTGTTCCAATATATCCACAAGTTCTTCTAGCTACAAACATCTTATTCTGATCTTTGTTTCCACAATTTGGGCACTCCCATATGAGTTTACCATTTTCTTCTTCTTTGATAACAATCTCGCCATCATATCCGCATTCTTCACAGTAATCACTCTTTGTATTAAGTTCTGCATACATAATGTGGTTGTAGATAAACTGCATAACACTAAGTACTGCAGGAATGTTCTGCTGCATATTAGGAACTTCAATATAACTGATTGCTCCACCTGGTGAAAGTTTCTGGAATTCGGACTCAAACTCCAATTTATCAAATGCGTTAATTTCCTCTGAAACATGTACATGGTAACTGTTTGTAATGTAGTTTTTATCTGTAACCCCTTTTATAATACCAAAACGTCTCTGAAGGCATTTTGAGAACTTATATGTTGTAGATTCCATTGGTGTACCATATACAGAATAGCTGATGTTTTCAGCAGCTTTCCACTGTGCACATTTATCGTTCAGTTTCTGCATAACCGCCATTGCAAATGGTCTTGCTTCTGGATCAGTGTGAGATTTTCCAAGCATTCTTACACACATCTCATAAAGACCTGCATATCCAAGTGAAATCGTTGAATATCCATCATAAAGAAGTGGGTCAATAACTTCCCCTTTCTTAAGTCTTGAAATTGCTCCATACTGCCATAAAATAGGTGCAACATCTGAAATTGTTCCAAGAAGTCTTTCGTGACGACAACGAAGAGCTCTGTGGCAAAGTTCAAGTCTGTCTTCAAGGATTTCCCAGAATTTATCCATATTTCCCTCAGATGAGCACGCTACATCTACCAAGTTGATTGTGACAACACCTTGGTTAAATCTTCCATAAAATTTATGTTTTCCATCTGGTTTTCTCTGAGAATCTTCAACTGTAAGGAAAGAACGGCATCCCATACATGGATAAACCTCTCCCTGTTTTAATTCCTTCATGATCTTAGCAGAAATATAGTCAGGAACCATACGTTTTGCAGTACACTGTGCAGCAAGTTTTGTAAGCTCCCAGTATTTAGAATCTTCCGTAATATTGTCTTCATCAAGAACATAGATCAGTTTTGGGAAAGCAGGTGTGATCCAAACTCCTTTTTCATTTTTAACACCCTGCATTCTTTGTTTTAAAACTTCTCCAATGATAAGCGCAAGGTCTTCTCTTGTCTGGCCATCTTCTACTTCATCTAAATACATGAAGATTGTAACAAATGGTGCCTGTCCATTACATGTCATCAATGTGATCAACTGATACTGAATTGTCTGAATACCACTCTTTACTTCGTCTTTTAAGCGACGCTCTGTGATCTTTGTGATGATTTCATCATCAAGACTTTCACCACACTCTGTTCTTTCTTCAATTACACTTTTTCTGATTTTCTGACGGCTGATATCCACAAATGGAGCAAGATGAGCAAGTGTAAATGACTGTCCGCCATACTGATTACTTGCAACCTGTGCAACTATCTGCGTTGTAACATTACATGCTGTAAAGAAGCTATGTGGCTTCTCGATCATCGTTTCACTGATAACTGTTCCATTCTGAAGCATATCTTCAAGATTGATCAAATCACAGTTATGCTCTTTTTGAGCAAAGTAATCTGAATCGTGGAAATGGATAATACCTTCTTCATGGGCTTTCACTATTTCCTCTGGAAGAAGAATACGTTTTGAAAGGTCTTTACTTACCTCTCCAGCCATATAATCTCTCTGTGTAGAGTTAATAACAGGGTTCTTGTTAGAATTTTCCTGATTAACCTCTTCATTCATATGTTCAATAAGAGCTAAGATTCCATCATCTGTAGTATTGGATTTACGTGTAAGCTCTCTTTTGTAACGATATCTTACATATTTTTGAGCTACTTCGTATCCTCTCATCTCCATGATCCCTGTCTCGACCATGTTCTGAATATCTTCAACATTGGCCGCATGCGTAAATTTCTCTACCTGACTTGCAATCTT
>JAHHTM010000242.1 GCA_020024675.1 Muricomes sp. | reverse complement strand
AGTGGGATAAAATCTTTGATGAAGAAACTAGAAAACGTTTGTATCGTGAGCAGAAACAGTCTGGTACAATTCGCAAAGAGAAGAAAATTGGACGAAATGATCCATGTCCATGCGGAAGCGGAAAAAAATATAAAAAATGTTGTGGAAGAAATTTATAATTTTATAACTGAATGAATTAGAAAGATATCGGGCATACTGTTACTGAATTTTGAATAAAAAGGAGGTAGTTGTATGCCTGAATTAAAATGTAATGTACAGACATGTCAGCACAATAAAAATTTTTTATGCGCTCTTGACCGAGTGGAGGTAGGAGGAACAAAAGCTACTATAGCCGGGGAAACTTGTTGTGACAGTTTTGTGGAAAGAAGCAAAGAAAGTTATTCAAACAGTGTATATGATAGCAGCTCTGATAAAAAAGCAAGTTTATGCAGTTATGTTGACTGCAAGGCTACAGAATGCATGTACAATAACAATTGTGAATGTCAGGCAGGTAAGATTGATGTAGAAGGAAATCATGCCTGTCATTGTGATGGTACAAATTGTGCAACATTTCAATGTAAATAATCTCATAAAAATATTAGAAAAGTGCCCGGAATATTCCGGACACTTTTTTGACATTAGTAATCGATATTTTTATTTCTTGACGGGTATTATCAAAAAGGACTATAATCAAAGATGGATGAAAAAGCGAAAGGAAGTAGTTTATTCATGAGTCGTGAACAGGACAATTCAAAAAAAGATAAAAAAAATGAACCGAATGGATTTTATTCAAGACGTCCGGTATTCGGTAATAAAGGACCATCTCTTCTGAGACAGAAATTTAGTAATGGAATGACATTTTTCCTGGTAATTGCCGCTAGTATACTGTTTTATTTTGCATTACTTAGATTACCACATTTATCTGAAGCATTCGGAAAAGTATATCATGTTTTAAAACCTGTTTTATATGGATGTATCATAGCTTTTTTACTAAATCCGATCGTGAAATTTCTTGAAAAACATTTACATCCATTCCTTGATAAAAAAATGAAAAACAAGAGACGTGCAAAAGGAATTGCAAGGGGCACTAGTATTTTTGTGGCAGTTGCTGTGATGCTATTTATAGTTATTACACTTTTTAATATGATGATTCCGGAATTGTACAGAAGTATCAGAGACATGATACTTACAGTACCGGCACAGCTTAATAGTCTGGTCAATCAAATTACAGAGATGAATACAAAAGACACTACAATCAGTCAACTGATCAATAGTATTTTGCAAGAATCTACAAATTATATACAAAACTGGATGAAAAGTTATCTGCTTCCACAAATTAATACACTGATGTCAAATTTAACGGTAGGTGTGATTAGTGTGGTAAGTGAGTTATTTAATGCAGTACTTGGAATTATCATCTCCGTTTATATCTTATTTAGCAAAGAAGTTTTTGCTAAGCAGGCAAAAAAAGTAATCTATGCATTATTTAATACTTCTCATGCAAATATGATTCTTCATCTTACCATTAAGAGTGATTACATATTTGGTGGATTTCTCATTGGGAAGATTATTGATTCAGCTATCATAGGAGTGATTTGTTTTGCTGGTCTTACTATATTAAATATGCCATATACACTTTTGGTAAGTGTAATCGTAGGAGTTACAAATATCATCCCATTTTTTGGACCATATATTGGTGCAGTGCCAAGTGCAATATTGATTCTTCTTGCAGATCCAAGGAAAGGTCTTTACTTTGTAATCTTTATTATATTGCTTCAACAGCTTGATGGAAATATAATCGGACCAAAGATTTTAGGTGACTATACAGGTCTGTCAGTATTTTGGGTTGTTTTTGCAATTCTGCTTGGAGGAGGATTGTTTGGATTTGCAGGTATGGTTTTGGGAGTACCGACGTTTGCTGTCATTTATTATGTGATACAGATGTTGATTGAAAACAGACTAGCGAAAAAGAATCTTCCAACAGAAACAGCGGCATACGGTTCGCAAAGTTTTGTTGATGCTAATGGTAACTATGTGTCATCTGACAGGGAAATACCAAAAACAAATGATGAAAAAGAAAAAAAAGAGGAATAGAAGATGCCAATCAGAGTACAGAATGATCTTCCAGTAAAAGAGATATTGGAACGAGAAAATATATTTGTTATGGATGAGTATCGTGCGACTCATCAAGACATCAGACCAATAAATATAGGACTTTTAAACTTGATGCCATTGAAAGAAGATACAGAGTTGCAGATATTGCGTTCGCTTTCAAATACACCATTACAAGTAGATGTTACATTTGTTCGTGTGAAAAATCATATTTCTAAAAATACATCAACAAGTCATATATATAAATTTTATGTTCCATTTGATGAAATTAAAAATCAGAAATTTGATGGATTTATTATCACAGGAGCACCGGTAGAGCAAATGCCATTTGAAGAAGTGGATTACTGGGATGAATTAAAAGAGATTATGGAATGGACAAAAACAAATGTTACATCAACGCTTCATCTTTGTTGGGGAGCTCAGGCAGGGATTTATTATCATTTTGGAATTGATAAGGTTGCACTTCCGAAAAAAGTGTTTGGAGTGTATAAACACCATGTCAGAAATCGCAAGATTCCGCTTGTACGAGGCTTTGATGATGTCTTTTATGCGCCACATTCCAGACATACGACAGTTTTGCAGGAGTTATTGGAAAAAGATGAAAGAATTACAATCCTTGCTGATTCAAAGGAAGCAGGAGTATTCTTGTGTATGGCCCAAGAGGGTAGACAGATTTTTGTTATGGGACATCCTGAGTATGATAGAATAACACTTGATGCCGAATACAAAAGAGACAAAGCAAAGGGGATGGATATAGATCTTCCAGTGAATTATTATCCTAACGATGACGATACGAAAAGACCAGAGTTGATCTGGCGTTCACATGCGAATAATCTTTATACAAACTGGTTGAACTATTATGT
>JAHHTM010000241.1 GCA_020024675.1 Muricomes sp. | reverse complement strand
TACTTACAGAGCCGAAAAACTCAATTATCAAGCAGTACCAGAAACTTCTTGAATTAGATGGAGTTAAACTTGAGTTTGATGACAGCGCTTTGGAAGCAATTGCAGAGCTTACTATTTCGCGTAAGACGGGAGCCAGAGGACTTCGTGCAATTGTTGAAAACATCATGATGGATACGATGTTTAAGGTTCCATCAGATGAAACAATAAAAAGCTGTAGGATTACAAAAGAGACTGTGAATGGAACGGGTGAACCATTATATGATCGTGATGGGGAAGAACGCATTTCATTCCTTAAATCACAAAACGCATAAAAGAGCAGGGCGGGTGCAAGGAATAGCTATGTACCCGCCCTTTTATCTTATAAAAGGAGATTAAAATGGAAAATAAGATGCAAAGCCTTCCGATGGTTGCATTACGTGGTATGACAATCATGCCAGGAATGACGGTACATTTTGATGTAAGTCGGCCACGTTCTATCGCAGCTATTCAGGAAGCTATGTTAAATGATCAGAAATTGTTCATGGTGACACAAAAAGAAGTGGAGATAGAAGAACCAGAGCAAAAAGATTTATATGAAGTTGGAACGATCGGAACCATTCGTCAGATGATGAAACTTACCAAAAAGACAATCCGAGTTTTGGTATCTGGTGAAACAAGAGCCAGCTTGAAATCAATTGTTCAGAGTGATCCTTTTCTTTCAGGAGAAGTGGAAGTTATTGATGATACACAGACAGAGATACCAGAAGAATATAGTTCAGAAGTTGTTGTACGAAGTCTTAAAGATATGTATGTGGAATTTGCAGCAAAAAATGGAAAAATGTCAAAGGAAGCAGTCGCAGAAATACTAGAAATAGAAGATGTTCATAAGTTGGTTGACGAAATTTCCGCAAATACACCATTATATTATAAAGATTTGCAGGAAATCCTTGAAGAGACAGATTTTTGGAAAAGATATGAAAAACTGGCATATAGATTAACGAACGAAGTAGAGGTCATTAATCTAAAAGATAATCTTCAAAGAAAAGTAAAGGAAAGAATGGATCAACATCAGAAAGAATATATCTTAAGAGAAGAACTAAAACTTATTCGTGAGGAATTAGGTGACGATAGTACAATTTCTGATGCGGAAGAATTTGAAAAGGCATTAAAAGAGTTAAATGCGCCTGTAGAAGTAAAAGAAAAGCTTTCTAAAGAAATCAAGCGTTTTAAAAGCTCATTAAATAGTCCTGGAGAAAACGGTGTAATACGTACATACATTGAAACCCTCCTGGAAATGCCTTGGGAAAAAACAGTGGAAGACAGCGACGACATTGACTATGCACAAAAAGTGCTTGATGAAGATCATTATGGCCTAAAGGACGTAAAAGAAAGGGTATTGGAATTCCTTGCTGTACGTTCTCTTACCAAAAAAGGAGATAGCCCGATTCTTTGTCTCGTAGGACCACCGGGAACAGGAAAAACATCAATTGCAAAATCACTTGCAAATGCATTAAAAAAACCTTATGTAAGAATATCATTAGGTGGAGTACGTGATGAAGCTGAAATTCGTGGACACAGAAAAACATACGTAGGAGCGATGCCTGGAAGAATTGCAAATGCAATAAAAACAGCAGGTGTTAAAAATCCAGTCGTTTTACTTGATGAGATTGATAAGGTTAGTACGGATTATAAAGGAGATACATTTTCAGCATTACTTGAAGTGTTGGACAGTGAACAGAATTATAAATTCAGAGATCATTATCTGGAAGTACCATTGGATCTTTCAGAAGTTTTATTTATCACAACTGCAAATACACTTCAGACGATACCACGTCCTTTGTTAGATCGTATGGAAATTATAGAAGTAAGTAGTTATACTGAAAATGAAAAATTACACATTGCTCAGGAACATCTTATTCCAAAACAACTTGAAAAAAATGGATTAAAAGCAGAACAGCTCAAATTCAGTAAACAGGCTATATGGAAGATGGCAAGAAATTATACAAAAGAAGCAGGTGTAAGACAGCTGGAAAGAGAAATTGGAAATATTTGTCGAAAAATTGCAAAAGAGATTCTGACGACAAAAAAGGAAAGTGTTACCGTAACAGAACGCAATATACAAAAATATCTTGGAAAAGAAAAATTTACATACCAGATGGCAAATAAAACGGATGAAGTTGGTATTGTAAGAGGACTTGCGTGGACAAGTGTAGGTGGAGACACTCTTCAGATCGAAGTAAATGTAATGCCTGGGAAAGGAGAAATTCTTCTTACCGGCCAGTTGGGAGATGTAATGAAGGAATCTGCTCAGACAGGAATTAGTTATATACGTTCTGTGAGCACACAATATGGGATTGAAGAAGACTTCTTTGAAAAACATGACATCCATGTGCATATTCCTGAAGGAGCAGTTCCAAAAGATGGACCATCTGCAGGTATTACGATGGCTACAGCGATGATTTCTGCAATTACAGGACATAAAGTGCGTGCTGATCTTGCAATGACAGGAGAGGTTACACTAAGAGGAAGAGTACTTCCGATTGGAGGATTAAAAGAAAAACTTCTGGCTGCAAAAAATGCAGGTATAAAAACTGTTCTTGTTCCAAAAGATAATATTGCGGATGTAGATGAACTTTCACCAGAAATCACAAAAGGTCTTGAGATACTTCCAATGGAAAATATGGATGAAGTGCTTAAAACTGCATTGACAAAAGAGCAACAGTAAAGATAAAATTTAAGTAGTCAGATAGAACACTATAGGAGGATTATATGGTAATCAAAAACATCAACCTTGAAACTGTCTGTGGAATTACAAGTATACTTCCGGAAAATGATAAGCCGGAGATTGCATTTGCCGGAAAATCCAATGTAGGAAAATCCTCTTTGATCAATGCACTTATGAATAGAAAATCATATGCAAGGATTTCTGCTACACCGGGAAAAACACAGACGATTAATTTTTATAATATTAATGATGAAATG
>JAHHTM010000240.1 GCA_020024675.1 Muricomes sp. | reverse complement strand
TTAGTAAAATTTACACCAGATGAGCTTGATTATATCTGCAAATTTGTAGAGGGTAAAGTAAAAGCTATGGGGAAAAATGAAGTAAAGATAGCAGAAATGCATAATGTGGTAGAAGGTGCTCTTGAAAAAGTAAATCCTGCAGTTGCTAAGAGTTATAGAGACTACAGAAACTATAAGCAGGATTTCGTACAAATGTTAGATGAAGTGTACAAAAAGAGTCAGTCGATCATGTACATCGGAGATAAGGAAAACAGTAATACAGATAGTGCTTTGGTTTCTACCAAAAGAAGTCTGATCTTTAATGAATTAAATAAAGAATTATATAAAAAGTTTTTCCTTACTGTTGAAGAAATACAAGCTATCAGAGAAGGCTACATTTATATCCATGATATGTCCGCCAGACGAGATACGATGAACTGTTGCCTTTTCGATGTAAAAAGCGTGTTAAGTGGTGGTTTTGAAATGGGGAATCTTTGGTATAATGAGCCAAAAACACTTGATACAGCATTTGATGTTATAGGAGATATTGTTTTAAGCGCAGCCAGTCAGCAATATGGAGGTTTTACTGTTCCTGAGGTAGATGAAATATTGGAACCATATGCCAAGAAGTCTCATCAATCTCTTATCGAGAAATATCGTAAGCTGGGGCTTTCGGAAGAAGTAGTCCAAAAAGTTGCATGGGAAGATCTTGAAAGAGAAATGGAGCAGGGATTCCAGGGCTGGGAATATAAATTTAACTCGGTTTCTTCAAGTCGTGGAGATTATCCTTTCATTACAATGACAGCAGGAATCTGTACAAGTATCTATGGAAAACTTGCAACAATTAAAATGTTGGAAGTTCGCAGGAAAGGTCAGGGAAAAGAAGGACATAAAAAGCCAGTGTTATTTCCTAAAATCGTATTTTTGTACGATGAAAATCTTCATGGACCAGGAAAAGAACTGGAAGATGTGTTTGAGGCTGGAATTGAATGTTCAAAAAGTACAATGTATCCGGATTGGCTTAGTCTTACAGGAGAAGGTTATGTTCCGGAAATGTATAAGAAATATAAAAGGGTAGTAAGTCCTATGGGATGCAGAGCATTTCTGTCACCATACTTTGAAAAAGGTGGTATGGAACCTGCTGATGAAAATGATAAACCAGTGTTTGTAGGACGATTTAACATTGGGGCGATTAGTCTTCATTTGCCAATGATCTACGCAAAGGCAAAACAAGAAAATAAAGATTTCTTTGAAGTTTTGGATTATTATCTGGGCTTGATTCGTCAGCTGCATATAAGGACATATGATTATCTTGGAGAAATGAAAGCATCTACAAATCCACTTGCATATTGTGAAGGCGGATTTTACGGTGGTCATCTAGGAATTTACGATAAGATCAAACCATTACTCAAATCTGCCACAGCATCATTTGGAATTACGGCATTAAACGAATTACAACAGCTTCATAATAAAAAGTCTCTTGTTGAAGATGGAGAGTTTGCATTGAAAACATTAGAATACATCAATGAGCAAGTAAATGAGTTTAAAAAAGAAGATGGATACATGTATGCAATTTATGGAACACCAGCTGAAAATCTTTGTGGCGTTCAGGTGCAGCAGTTCCGAAAAAAATATGGAATTATTGAAAATGTTTCTGATAGAGAATATGTAAGTAATAGTTTTCATTGCCATGTAACAGAAGATATTACTCCTGTAGAAAAGCAGGATTTAGAAGGAAGATTTTGGAATTTATGCAATGGTGGAAAAATTCAATATGTTAAATACCCAATCAGCTACAATACAGAGGCAATCAAAACACTCGTAAGAAGGGCTATGGCAAAAGGATTTTACGAAGGCGTAAATCTATCATTGTCTTATTGCGATGACTGTGGTCACGAAGAATTGGATATGGATGTCTGCCCAAAATGTGGAAGCCGAAATCTTACAAAGATTGATAGAATGAATGGCTATCTTTCTTACTCAAGAGTAAAGGGAGATACAAGACTTAATGATGCTAAAATGGCAGAAATCGCAGAAAGGAAAAGTATGTAATATGTATTACCACAATATAACAAAAGACGATATGCTAAATGGAGATGGGCTTAGAACAGTTTTATGGGTTTCTGGGTGCAGCCATGGATGTAAGGGGTGTCACAATCAGATTACATGGGATTCAACGTCAGGTCTAGAGTTTGATGATGATGCAAAAGAAGAGCTGTTCGAACAGCTTGGAAAAGATTATATAAGTGGAATTACGTACAGTGGAGGAGATCCTTTATTTCAGGGAAATAGAGATAAGATAACAAAGCTTGCAGAAGAGATAAAAGAAAAATTTCCTCAAAAGACACAGTGGCTTTATACAGGTTACACATGGGAAGAAATAAAAGAACTTCCTGTTTTAAAAAATATTGATGTTCTCGTTGATGGAAGATTTGTAGAGGAAAAGAAAGATGCGATGCTCCATTGGAAAGGAAGTGCCAACCAAAGGGTGATTGATGTTCCTAAAAGCCTTCGAGATGAAAAAGTACATTTATACAAAGGAGATACAAAATGCAAAGAATAGCAAAGTTTCATAAAGTAAGTTTTGAACAGTTTCAAAAAGATTGGGTGGATACGTTTGGAAACCGGGATGATTTAAAGGAAATATATGAGAATATAAATCTTCCGAAAAGAGCGACTTCAGGTTCAGCAGGGTATGATTTTTATGCACCGGTACATTTTGTGATAAAACCAGGTGAAAGTGTTAAAATTCCTACAGGAATCCGTGTGGAAATGGAAGAAGGCTGGGTGTTAAAATGCTATCCTAGAAGTGGTCTTGGATTTAAATATAGATTACAATTAAACAACACAGTTGGTATTATAGATAGTGATTATTTTTATTCAGACAATGAAGGACACATGTTTGCCAAAATAACAAATGATACAAAAGAAGAGAAGACCGTAGATATTGAAAAAGGTTCTGGGTTTATGCAGGGAATTTTTGTAGAATAT
>JAHHTM010000024.1 GCA_020024675.1 Muricomes sp. | reverse complement strand
CAGTATAGGAATGAAGATGACTGCGTATCTTCAGAACGAGGAAGCCGGTCGAAGGAAAAGGTAAAGGAGCAGTCTCATGGGACAAGCATATGGTTTTTTTGAAATCCCTAGTGTGACAGCTGGAATTGTTGCTGTCGACATTATGTGTAAGACAGCAGATGTACAGATGGTTACATGGGAAAAAAAATTAGGTGGAAGGCTTGTTACGATTGTTATTCGCGGGGATGTTTCAGCTGTTACCCAGGCCATAGAAGCTGCTGCAGCAAATGGAATTAAAAAACCAGTTGCACACGTGGTAATAGCAAGTCCTCACGAAGAAATTATTAAGCTTGTTAATAAAAGCGTAAACCGTGTGAGTTAGGAGGCAGTGAATGGCAGAAGAGAATAAACCAGTAAATGAAAAAAAAGCTGGTGCAGCAAAAAAAAGCACTGCTAAAAAGAATACAGTAAAGAAAACTAACAGCACTGCAAAAGCTGCATCCACTAAAAAAACAGCCACAGCTAAATCGCCGGCGAAGACAGTTCAAAGAGTCAGAAAGGCGACACAGCAGGTAGAAAAAGTTGAAGAAGTTATTCAATATAAGGAGGAAAGAAGAATGTCACAGGAAGCATTAGGAATGGTTGAAACAAGAGGTCTTGTTGCATCAATTGAAGCAGCAGATACAATGCTTAAAGCAGCAAACGTTGTTTTAGTAGGAACAGAGAAAATCGGTTCAGGTCTTGTAACAGTAATGGTTCGTGGAGATGTTGGAGCTGTTAAATCTGCAGTAGAATCTGGAGCAGAAGCAGCAGGAAGACTTGGAGAATTAGTTGCAACACACGTAATCCCAAGACCACATACAGATGTTGAAAAGATTCTTCCGGCAATTAAATAATTATCAAAGCCTAAGAAACGGAGAATGACCTGCGAGCCAGGTCATTCCTGTATTCGTAAATAAGGAGAATCACTATGGACAATAATAATATAGCATTAATTACCAAATTGGTATTAGAGGCAGTTGAAGGCCAGAAAAAGGCAGACAACGAGCCAGGTTATTTGGTTCCAATCGGTGTTTCTGCACGTCATGTTCATCTGACACAGGAACATGTAGAAGTATTATTTGGACCAGGATACCAACTTACGAAGAAAAAAGAATTAATGGGTGGACAGTTCGCATCTAACGAAGTGGTTACCCTTGTTGGAGTAAAATTAAGAGCTATTGAAAATGTAAGAATTTTAGGACCTGTAAGAAGTAAATCACAGGTTGAGATTTCAGCTACAGATTCAATTAAACTTGGTATTAAAGCTCCAATCAGAGAATCAGGTAACGTGGAAGGTTCTTCACCGATTGCAATTGTAGGACCAAAAGGAGCACTTTATCTGACAGAAGGCTGTATTATAGCAAAAAGACACATCCATATGGCACCAAAAGATGCTAACGAAGCAGGTGTTCATGATGGACAAATCGTATCTGTAAAAGCAGATAACGAAAGAGGAACAATTTTCAATCACGTTCAGGTTCGTGTAGATGATAGTTTTACTTTGGAAATGCACATAGATACAGATGAAGCAAATGCAGCTAGAATATCAACTGGCGATACAGTCAGAATAATAAAATAAGATTTTGAACTGGGGCTGGCACACTAATGTTTCGCATCGGAAATGTTAGTGTGTCATTAAACCATATATTGAACTAAAATCGCAACAGGAGGGTGTTATGCTGATAGGAAAAGTAAAGGGGAGTGTTGTTTCAACACGCAAATGTGATAATTTAGTCGGCAATAAATTTATGATTGTGGATGTTTTGGAGCATATGCAGGCTGGTGCAAAACAACTCATTGCGATTGATAAAATTGGTGCTGGTATTGGAGATTTCGTATTGGTAGCGCAAGGTAGTGCTGCCAGAATTGGTTCGGGAATGCCAGATACGCCGGTAGATGCAGCAATTGTTGGAATAATTGATGATGGAACAGGACTGGAGTAGTGGTATCATGGATATGAAGCAATTGCGCAGTGTATTGCAGCAAAATGGTGTGGTTTGTGCAGGTGGTGCAAGCTTTCCTATTGCTACAAAATTAGGAGATCATGTAAAGACGATCATTCTAAATTGTGCGCAGTACGAGCCACTATTAAAGGTACAGACACAGTTGTTGGAAAAACACACTCAGGAAATTTTAAGAACATTCTCGATGCTTGGAGAAAGATTAAAGGCTGAGGATGTGATTGTAGCATTAAGTCAGAAAGATACAGTGATCATAGAAACTGTTAAGGAAATAGCAGAAGATTATCCGAATATTAGGGTAACTATGTTTGATGGTTCTTATCCGGCAGGAGATGAAGTTGTTCTTACTTATGAAGTTACAGGCAGGCTCGTAGGGCCGAATGAATCTGTGGCTGATCTTGGTATATCTGTGTTTAATGTTGAAACAATCTACAATGTATATAAGGCAATCAGCTTCAACAAACCAGTTTCTGATAAGATTGTATCAGTACTCGGAGAAGTAGAACACCCACTGACGATAAAAGTGCCATTAGGAACAAGTGTCCAGGATGTTGTGAAACATGCCGGCAGAATAACATGTGAAAAGCCAGTATATTTTATTGGTGGTCCGATGTGGGGACATATTGGAAAAGGTGTTTCAACAATCACGAAATCTATAGATGCCATACTGGTTTTACCAGAGGAACATTCGATCATTCAAAAAAAGAAGGGTAGTACTTCAAATGAATTAAAACGTGCAGCAGCAAGCTGTTGTCAATGTATGAGGTGTACGGATTTATGTCCGAGAAATCTTCTTGGTCATCCTATTGAGCCACATGCATTTATACGTGCAGCATCATATAAAGATTTTCATGATACGGGAGTATTTATCAATACAATGTTCTGCTCCACATGTGGATTGTGTGAAATGTATTCATGCATTCAGGGATTATCTCCAAGAAAGTTGATTGCAGAATACAAAGCTGGATTACAGGCAAATGGGATAAAAAAACCGGAAATGACCATAAAAGATGTCGATGAAGAAAGAAAATACCGTAAGATTTCTATGGAGCGACTTACAGCAAGATTAGATCTGTCAAAATACGATAAGAATACTTTATTGAATGAAGATAAAATCCAAGTTGAGAAAGTAAAAATTATGTTGAAACAGCATATTGGAACTTCGTTACGCACTATTGTAAAAAATGGTGATAAGGTAATAACAGGTCAGGTTATTGCTGAAGCAACAGATGAAACAGGTACATGTATTCACGCAAGCATCGATGGTACTGTGTGTGAAATTAATGACAAATTTATTATTTTAGAAACTTTAGGAGGACGTGCAGAGAATGAGTAAGGCAATTGGAATGGTAGAATATAAAACTGTTTCAGCAGGTGTAGTTGCTGCGGATGCAATGGTAAAGGCTGCAGATGTTGAAATACTGCAGGCTAGAACTGTATGTCCGGGTAAGTATATTGCTGTCATTGCAGGTGATCTTTCTGCTGTTCGTGCAGCGGTGGACACAGCAAAGACTATGCACGGAAAAAGATTTATCAACAGTTTTGTACTGGGGAATCCGCATGAGTCTATTTTCCCTGCTATGCGTGGTGCTACAAAAGTTGAAAAAATTGCAGCTCTTGGTATCATGGAAACATTTGATGCATCGTCTATCATTGTTGCAGCAGATGAAGCAGCAAAAACTGCAATTGTTGATTTAATAGAACTGCGTATTGCAAATGGAATGAGTGGAAAATCATATCTCATGCTTACAGGTGATGTTTCTGCTGTAGAAGCAGCAATAGACAGAGCGAAAGCAGCAGTAGCAGATAATGGAACATATTTGGATTCATCTGTAATTGCACATCCGGATGAGCAAATACGAGCAACAATTTTATAGATTTCAGACTATATTTTTGATAAATCGGGAGGCTTTAGGATGCTTGCAATAGAACGACGGAATGAAATCCTAGAAAAACTACAAGCAGAACGACGTGTAGTTGTAAGCGAGTTAAGCCAGTTTTATGATGTATCAGAGGAAACAATCCGAAGAGATTTAGAAAAATTGGTTAACGATGGATTTGCAATTAAAAGTTACGGCGGAGCAGTGATCAACGAAAATGCAAACATTGATCTTCCGTTCAATGTCAGAAAAAATCACAATGTAATAGGAAAGCAACGTATTGCTGAATTAATATGTGAAGAAGTAAAAGACGGCGAAAGTATTATGATGGATGCTAGTTCAACAGCTGTTTATGTTTCTAAGGCGTTGAAGGGAAAAAAGAATCTAACATTGATCACAAATTCTGTTGAAATAATTATCGAGCTTTTTGATGTACCTGAATGGAAAGTTTTATCCACAGGCGGTGCTTCAAGGGAAGGGTCGCTGGCGCTTGTTGGTCCACAGACAGACAAGATGATAAGAGATTATCATGTAGATAAGGCAATCATTTCCTGTAAGGGAGTCGATATGAAGACGGGAATTACAGATTCGGACGAATTACTTGCTAATAATAAAAGAACAATGCTTGAAGCTGCAAAAGAAAAAATTCTTGTAGTGGATAGCACTAAATTTGACAAAACGGCATTTACTTCCATAGGAAAATTGGAAGATGTAACATGTATTGTAACAGATAAAAAACCTGCGGCTAAATGGCAGCAGGCACTAAAAGAAAAAGGGATAAAGTGTATTTATCCTAGGTAGAGAGGGCACTATGAAGAGCTTTGACATTAAAACCAAAATTTATTTTGGCGATCAGGCACTGGATCGTCTGGCAGATATTCCATATAAAAGAGTGTTGATCATAACAGACCCTTTTATGGCAGAATGTGCCAGTTTTCATCTGATTTTAGATCCATTGATCAGAGGAAACATTGAATATGAAATTTTTAAAGATGTACAGCCAGATCCACCAATTGGAAAAATCAGTCAGGGTGTAAAGAAGATGCTGGAGTGCAAACCAGAAGCAATCATTGCGGTAGGTGGTGGTTCCGCAATAGACTCATCAAAGTCTATTCGTGAATTCGCACTTCGTATCGATCACTATGCTGAGGTTGGATTGATCGCAATTCCAACAACAAGTGGTACAGGATCAGAGGTTACTTCTTTTGCGGTTGTATCAGACCCAGAAGAGCAGAAAAAATATCCACTTGTTTCAAGAGAACTTACACCAGATGAGGCAATACTTGACGCAGAACTTGTAAAGAGTGTACCGCCTGCAATCACAGCAGATACAGGTATGGATGTGTTTACACACGCACTTGAAGCATGTGTAAGTACAAATAGAAATGATTTTTCGACTGCATTGGCAGAAAAAGCAATTGAAATATGTGGTGTGTTCCTGCTTCGTGCTTATTTAGATGGTAGTGATACACATGCAAGACAGAAGATGCATTCGGCATCCTGTCTGGCAGGAATTGCATTTAATTCCGCATCACTTGGAATTAACCACAGTATGGCTCATCAGCTTGGAGCAATGTTCCATATTCCACACGGACGTGCAAACGCAATGCTTCTTCCACATATCATTGAATTTAACAGTGATATTAATAAACACAGCAAGAGCCGTGCAGAATATCTTCCAGCTGTAAAGAGATATGCAACAGTAGCCAGAATTTTGGGACTGAGTAGTTATAATGAAATTATGACAGTTCGTTCACTTGTTAACTGGGTACAATTTATGCTCAAAGAAATGGATATTCCACTTTCTATTTCACAGATGGGAAATATTACAGAGAAGGAATACTTTGATGTTATCGATCGTATGGCAGACGCAGCACTTGCAGATGCTTGTACACCGACAAATCCTCGTGTTCCTACGAAAGATGATATTATCCAGATCTACAAGAATTTGTGGTAAGATAAAATTAATAGTGTATGATTTAAGATCAGCTCATCCAGGAAAAATTTCTTTCCAGGATGGGCTGATTGTTGTATAATGAAACATATATATATTTTATCGGGAGGATAAGACATTGTATAAAGTACTGCTGGTTGATGATGAAATACTGGTGCGTGAAGCAATCAGTGAAAATATAAAATGGAACGAACTGGGATTTGAACTTGTCAATGTATGTGAAAATGGCAAAGTAGCGATAGAATATCTGGAAGAAAATTCTGTAGACGTAGTGATTACAGACATATGTATGCCATATGCTGATGGAATGGATTTAAGTAGGTACATTTATAATAACCATCCTCAGACATCAGTGATTATTTTTAGTGGGTACAGTGATTTTGAATATGCAAAACAGGCTATTCAGTATAAAGTTGCGGAGTATATATTGAAACCTGTAACAGCTCGAGAATTATCGGAAGTACTTTTGAAGATTAAAGATAAATTAAACACAGAACGTAAGCAGGAACAAAAATACGATAAATTTAAAAAAGCATATTATACTTATACAAAAAACGAAGCACTGATCATATCTAGAATCTTGTCACGCCTTGTAAAAGGAACCCAGAGAACAGAAAAAAGTATTGAAGAGCTTTCTGAATTTAATGTACAAATTAAAGGAGAAAATTATAGAGTCGCGGCTGTGGATATAGATGTATATTCTGATTTGTATGATATAGATGATGATCTGAAAAAAGAAAGTGCATTGATGTCTTTTGTGGTGGAAAATATATCAAACGAAATTATGAAAAATCATTCTGCAGGACTTGCTTATCGAGATTCAGATAACAGAGTGTGTATGTTATTTTATGTAAGTAGAGCAAGAAATTTATTAGCAGAAGCTGTGGAGATCTGTGAAGAAATACAAAAAACAGTTTATGATACAATGAAACTCAGTATTTCTGTGGGACTTGGAAAAATTGTAACATCACTAGAAGATCTTTCAAAATCGTACGAGTCAGCAGTTGAACTTTTGAAATACAGATATACAAAAGGAAGTGGCGTGTTATTAGATGGAGAAGAAGAGTATGAGGTAGGAAATCCATCGGATTTAGAAAGCTGTTTTAGACAAATTACAGAAGCATTAAGAGAAAAAGATGATGTAAAGTTGGAAAACGCACTTTCTACTATGGAACACTGGATGGTCACTGGGTTTAATACCAGAAATATTGTCGTGGCTTATCTTCACCAGGCTCTTCGAATTGTATCGGAAGTAGTATGGGAGGTAGATGATAAATTTGAATTAAAGGATGATGATATCTCAGAGATTACAGATGCCAAAAGATTCGAACAGGCGATGACTTCTTTTAGAAATTATTGCAAGAAAGCGATGGATGTAATGCTAGGGGCGGGCAAGACGAGTGCACAGCGTCAGGCAGCAGTTGCAATGGAATATCTAGAACAGAATTTTAGTGATCCAAGTCTTAATTTAAATCAGATTTGTGATTATCTTAATATAAGTACAAGTAGATTCAGTAGTATTTTTAAAGAAGCAACAGGTAAAACTTTTGTTGAAGTTCTTACATCGATCCGAATGGAACGGGCAAAAGCGTTACTTCGACAGACCAGTCTTAAGAATTATGAGATAGCGGAGAAAGTCGGATTCAGCGACCCACATTATTTTAGTATTGCATTTAAAA
This sequence comes from Muricomes sp., assembly GCA_020024675.1. Classification (GTDB taxonomy): domain Bacteria; phylum Bacillota; class Clostridia; order Lachnospirales; family Lachnospiraceae; genus JAHHTM01. The sequence goes on along the minus strand of JAHHTM010000024.1, from coordinate 2,807 downwards.
AAATGACAGGAAAAACACCAAAAGAATATGCAAGGGAAAAATATTAATGAGACAGAATAAGAAAAAACACACTTTATTTGGTCGATTTAAAAGTATACAAAGTACAATGCTGGTTTCATTTACTGTACTTATGGTAATTGCAGTTATGACATTTATGATCATCGCAGTACATTATACCAATAACTCGATTTATGAAAATTCCGTCAATTATACAACTCAGATCATTCAGCAGGTGAATTACGATATTGATTCGTATATGGAATTTTTGGAAAATATCTCGTATATAGTATCAAAAAGTGGGGATGTTTCGAATTATCTTTTCAACGAAAATCAAAGCAGTGAAGAAAAAGAACAGGAAAGAGAACGAATTATTGCTCAATTTGAAACAATTATGGATAGCCGAAGTGATATATACAATATTGCGGCAGTTGCAGATAATGGAAAAGCAATTTTAAATAGTGGAGAAGATAAATTTACAGAATATATTGATGTGTATGATCAAAGTTGGTATAAAGCGGCCATGGAACAAAAAGGTGGAATGTCAATTTCATCTTCTCATGTACAAAATGCGATTGAAAGTAGTTACAAATGGGTTATTACATTAAGCAAAGCACTTGTCAATTATAATACTGGTAAAAATGCTGGAGTTTTTTTTGTGGATCTTAATTATCGCTCGATAAGTGAATTGTGTAGCAATAATAAAATAGGAAATAAAGGATATATATTCATATTAGATGAAAATGGAAACATTGTTTATCATCCTAAGCAGCAATTACTGTATGGTGGTCTTATTCATGAAAATATTTCCGAAATCATGTTGAGTGATGAGTCTCATTTTGTTTCAAAAGACAAGTTGTATACAATCTCAAAGTCACAAAAAACAGGTTGGACGGTAGTGGGGGCAGTAAGTATACAGGAATTATTTAAGAATAACAAAAAAGCGGAATCAATGTATTTACTCGTTACAGTTGCACTATTAATTGGAGTATTACTTATTTCAAGTGTTATATCAAAAGAAATTACAAAACCAATTCGTCAGCTTCGAGATTCTATGAGTATGGTAGAAGAAGGGGAATTTGAAAAAGCTAATGTAGCAGTTACAACGCAGAATGAAATTGGAAGTCTGGCAAAATCGTTTAATGTCATGACAGAACGGATTCATACGCTGATGGAACAAAATGTGTATGAACAGACACAAAAGAGAAAAAATGAAATGAAAGCACTTCAGGCACAGATTAATCCTCATTTCTTGTATAATACACTGGATTCAATTATTTGGATGTCGGAAGCAGGACGAAATGAAGAAGTTGTTTTGATGACAGCAGCTTTAGCAAGATTATTAAGGCAGAGCATAAGCAATGACAAAGAACAGGTTACGATTGCAGAAGAAGTAGATTATGTAAAAAGTTATCTTACAATCCAAAAAATGCGATATAAAGACAAAATGGAGTATTCTATCAATGTTTCTCCAGAGATCAATAAAGTAAAGATTATTAAATTTGCATTACAACCTCTAGTAGAAAATGCTATTTATCATGGACTTAAATACAAGGAGACAAAAGGAAATTTAAGTATTACTGGCTATAAAGATGAAGAAAAGGCTTACATCGTGATAGAAGATGACGGTGCAGGTATGGATTCAGAAACAAAAGCACACATTTTTGAAGAACGAGAAAAAGAAAAAGGAAGAAAAGGAGTCGGTGCACCGAATGTACAGAAACGTCTTCAGCTTTACTACGGTCCAGAGTATGGTCTTGTCTATAAAGATAGAGAAGGAGGAGGTACAGTGGTGGTAGTGACAGTTCCACTGAATAATAAAACGGATGAAGAGATATAAAATTAAAAAACGAATGGTTCCTTTACTAATTGGAGTGTTGGCTGTATTTATCGCAATTTATGGAGTTCATGGAGTAAATGATACACAAGAAGAAAAAAGAAAAGTAATATTTGTTCCAAAGACAATGGATAAAACAAATGGATTTTGGACGTCACTGATTGAAGGTGCAGAACTCGGTGCAGAAGAATTTAATATGGATTTGGAAGTGATAGGGGGTATTTCAGAGGAAGATGTAGATGAACAGATTCGATTTGTTAAAGAAAGTATCGAAAAAAAACCAGATGCAATTCTTGTTGCACCATGTAGTTATTCAGAAACAACAGAAGTTTTAAAAGAAGCTGTTGAAAATGGAATACATCTGATACTGATAGATTCTATTATAGACTCCGATATATCATCGGCAGTTGTTTCAACAGATAATTATGCTGCAGGAAAAGAGCTTGGTGTATTTGCGAATACGCTACTAAATGCAGAAGAAGAAATCGGAGTGATCGCCCATGTGAAAGGGGCTTCTACAGCTATGGACAGAGAAGCGGGAATACGAAGCGGATTAGGTAGTAAAGAAAATAATATTAAAGAAGTGATGTTTTGCGGATCATCCTATGAAAAAGCTTATGAACAGGCAAAGACAATGATTGAAGAACATCCAAAACTTGGAATGATAATAGGTACAAATGAATATGCATCGGTAGGTGCGGCAAGAGCCATAAAAGAATTAGGATTGTCAGAAAAAATAAAAATTGTAGGATTTGATAACTCTATAGAAGAAATTCAACTTTTAGAAGCCGGAGTATTTCAGGGGATTGTAATTCAGAAACCATTTAATATGGGGTATTTAGGTATGAAACAGGCAAATGATATACTAGAAGGAAAAGAAATAGAAAAAAATACAGACTCAGGCTGTAAACTTATTACAAAAGAAAATCTTTACGAAGAAGAAAACCAGAGATTGCTCTACCCGTTTATAGGA
>JAHHTM010000239.1 GCA_020024675.1 Muricomes sp. | reverse complement strand
GTAAAAAATTGTTTTATTTTGTCAGCAGAAAACATTATACGACAATAATAATAAAAACTCAATCGAAGAAAAGGTAATAATGTCATTAAATTGATTTAGAAAAGTATTAAAATTAACAGAAAGGTCATAAATTTTTCTCAACATCTGTTTGACAAATACTGTTAGAAAAGGGTACAATTATGAATTGAAAAAGAAGTCAAATTAAGGAGAGATTAGATTGAACTGGTTAAATAAATTAGAAAAAAAATATGGCCGTTATGCCATTCATAATTTGATGTTGTATTTGATCGGTGGCTATGCCTTTGGCTATATTACGGCACATCTCATGCCGGATATGCTTAAGTTACTCACACTGGAACCGGCACTTATCTTAAAGGGACAGATATGGCGTCTTGTGAGCTGGGTTTTAGTTCCACCAAGCGGTAGTCTTTTGACAATCGTCATTATGAGTATGCTCTACTATTCTTTAGGAACAGCGTTAGAACGTACATGGGGAGCTTTCCGGTTTAATGTATACATTTTTTCGGGCATTATATTTACTGTGATCGGGGCATTTATATTATACTTTATTACAGGTGCTTCTTATGGAATTGGATTTTTCTTTAGTACGTATTATATTAATCTTTCTATTTTTCTGGCCTTTGCAGTCAGCTATCCTGATATGGAGCTGTTATTGTATTTTATTCTTCCAATTAAGATTAAGTGGCTGGCAGTTGTATATGCAGTTATGATCATTTTCCAGTTTATACAGGGGAATGTAGTTACACGTGTTGCCATTGGTGCATCACTACTCAATTTTGTGATCTTTTTCTTGTCAAGTCAGAATGTAAAACCATATACACCTAAAGAAAGGGTAAGAAAAGCTAAATTTAAACATCAGGCGGCAACAAAAGAAAAGACATATCCAGGTGGCGCGCATCACAAATGTGCGGTATGTGGAAGAACAGAATTAGATGACCCTACACTAGAATTTAGGTATTGCTCAAAGTGTAATGGAAATTATGAATATTGTCAGGACCATCTTTTTACACATGAACATATCAAATAATCATATCATAAAGGAGAACAGTAGATGAAAAAAACAAAAATCGTATGTACCATGGGACCAAACACAAATGACAGAGAGTTAATGCGTCAGTTGATCCGTAATGGAATGGATGTGGCACGTTTTAATTTCTCACACGGTGATCATGAAGAACAAAAAGGAAGAATGGATCAGCTTAAACAGTTAAGAGAAGAAGAACATGCAAATACTGCAATCCTTCTTGATACAAAAGGTCCTGAAATCCGTACAGGAATTTTAGAAAATGGCAAAAAAGTATATCTGGAAAAAGATGAGGAGTTTATTCTTACAAAAGAAGAAATTGTAGGAAATAATAAGAAAGTGTCAATCAGCTATCCAGGACTTGTAGAAGATGTTATGCGTGGTACAAGAATTTTGATTGATGACGGACTCATTGAATTGTTGGTTATTAGCACAACAGAAAAAGATATTATATGTACTGTTTTAAACGGTGGTGAGCTTGGAGAACGAAAAGGAGTAAATGTACCAAATGTTCCAGTCAGACTTCCGGCTATTACAGAAAAGGATAAAGAAGATATTAAATTTGGTGTAGAGCAGGATATTGACTTTATAGCAGCATCATTTGTAAGAAATGCAGAGTGTATTCTGGAAATTAAAGCATATTTAAAAGAACTTCATGCACCATATATTCCAATCATTGCAAAGATTGAAAATGCAGAAGGAATCCAGAATATCGATGAGATTATTCGTGCGGCAGATGGAATAATGGTTGCCAGAGGAGATCTTGGTGTTGAAATTCCAGCAGAAGAACTTCCATACCTTCAGAAAATGTTGATTCAAAAATGTAATGCAAACTTTAAAACTGTTATCACAGCTACTCAGATGTTAGATTCTATGATGCGTAATCCAAGACCTACGAGAGCAGAGGTTACAGATGTTGCAAATGCAGTATATGATGGTACAGATGCTGTAATGCTTTCTGGAGAGACAGCTCAAGGTAAATATCCACTTGAGTCGTTGAACATGATGGTACATATCGTACAAAATGCGGAACAGCATTTGAATTATGGAATCAAACCGGAAAACTCAAATGATCATTTGAAAGCTGGAGTTTCAGATGCTATCAGCTATGCATCAGTTCTTGCAGCTGAAAATCTGAATGCAAAATGCATTATTACACCATCTATCACAGGCGCTACAGCAAGGGTTGTTTCAAATTTAAAACCAAAACAGGAGATTCTTGGAGTGACTCCGAATGAACGAAGTCTTAGAAGAATGTCTATTTACTGGGGAGTACGTCCACTTAAGTCTCTTGCATTTAATACGACAGATGATATTTGTGCCGGTGCGATTGAACTTGCACGTGTGAAAAAATATGTGGAACCAGGAGATGTTGTTGTATTGACGGCAGGAATTCCTTCCTCAAATATACAGAATGAAAAAAGTGGTATTAACAACATGATGCGTATCACAATTGTTGAATAGGAGTACGAAAAGATGAACAAGATCCCTTTTGTGACAAAAAATCAGATTGAGGAAATTGTGAAAAATTTCCCCACGCCATTTCACCTCTATGATGAAAAAGGAATCAGAGAGAATGCAAAGGCTTTGAAAGAAGCTTTTGCATGGAATAAAGGATATAAAGAGTATTTTGCTGTAAAAGCAACACCAAATCCATTTCTTATTGAGATTTTAAAAGAATATGGTTGCGGTTGTGACTGTTCTTCCTATACAGAACTTATGCTTTCTGAAGCGATAGGTGTAAAAGGAGAGAATATTATGTTTTCCTCTAATGATACACCTGCCGAAGATTTTGTGCTTGCAGACAAATTAGGAGCAACGATTAATTTAGATGATCTTACACATGTTGACTTCCTTGAAAAAGCTATAGGGCACATTCCGGAAACAATCAGTTGTCGATTCAATCCAGGTGGTATTTTCAAGATAAGTAATGATATCATGGAC
>JAHHTM010000238.1 GCA_020024675.1 Muricomes sp. | reverse complement strand
AAAATTCATATCTAGAGGAGGTCAACCAATGCAAGGATTTACTTACATTGATTTAGCGATACTTGTTATCTATCTTGTTGCAGTTTTATTTGTAGGTCTTTATTTTGCAAAGAAAGAAATGAAAGGAAAAGAGTATTTTAAAGGCGATGGAACAATACCTTGGTGGGTAACATCTGTATCAATTTTTGCTACATTATTAAGCCCTATTTCATTTTTGTCTTTAGCAGGAAACTCATACGCAGGCACATGGATTATGTGGTTTGCACAGTTAGGTATGTTATTAGCCATACCACTTACAATTAGATTTTTCCTTCCAATTTACAGTAAACTTGATATAGATACAGCATATCATTACTTAGAAATTCGTTTTAACAGTAAAGGACTTCGAGTTCTTGGAGCTGTAATGTTTATTATTTACCAGGTTGGTCGTATGTCAATTATTATGTACCTTCCATGTATGGTATTATCAAATCTTATGGGAATTAACGTAAATATTCTCATTATTGTAATGGGTATTATAGCAATTATCTATTCATACACAGGTGGACTTAAATCAGTTCTTTGGACAGATTTTATACAGGGTTCCGTTTTACTTATAGGTGTTACATTTGGTCTTTTCTTCCTCATAGGACATATTGATGGTGGATTTGGAGCTATTTTACAGGACATGGCAGCAAATCACAAGTTCCTTGCAGTAGATCAGCCAATATTTGATGCTAATATTTTAAAAGACAGCGTATTCCTTCTTATTGTAGGCGCAGGATTTAATACAATGGGATCTTACGTATCAAGTCAGGACATCGTTCAGCGTTTTACAACAACAACAGATACGAAGAAATTAAATAAAATGATGCTTACAAACGGAGCATTATCAATTTTCATTGCAACAGTATTTTATCTTATAGGTACAGGACTTCACGTGTTCTATCAGGTACAGGGAAATGTTCTTCCACCAGCAGCTCAGCAGGATCAGATTTTTGCATCATGGATAGCTTTCGAGCTTCCAGTAGGAATAACAGGACTTCTTCTTGCGGCTATTTATGCAGCAGCTCAGTCTACACTTTCAACAGGACTTAACTCTGTAGCATCTAGCTGGACACTTGATATTCAGGAGCGTCTTTCTAAGAAAAAGTTAAGTTTTGAAAAACAGACAAAGATTGGACAGTACGTTTCACTTGCAGTTGGAATTTTTTCTATAGTAGTAGCAATGGTACTTGCAAATGGTAATATTAAATCAGCATATGAGTGGTTTAACGGATTTATGGGACTTGTACTTGGTATCCTTGTTGGTGCATTTATACTTGGTGCATTTACAAAAGTTGCAAATACATTTGGAACAGTTTGTGCATTCGTAGCTTCAACAATTGTTATGGTATTTATTAAATACGGCCTTCCAGTTGTTGCTCCAGAAGTTACAGTATCAATCTGGTCATACTCAATTATTTCAATCGCAGTTTCACTTGTAGTTGGTATACCGACAAGTATGATTTACAGAAAAATTAAAGGGGATTCATCAGTACCGGCAGCTAATACAACAATTTACAAAGACTGATATATGAGACTTTATTCCGCTTTTTAAAAGTGGAATAAAGCTGGTATGAAATTTATATAATCCATTTGCAGGAGGATAGTTATGGTATTCGGTAATATTAAAGATTTAAAAGATTTTTCATGGCTTGAAAGTGAAGTACTTAAATGATAATATGGAACAGAAAGAGTTTGTACCAGAAGACGATTTCCTTCCACTTGAAGGTGATGAAAACAGTCATGTTGTTTTAAATGAAGGAGATTTCCTTTTATGTTATCCGAAAGATGCACATCGTACAGCAATTGCTGTAGACGGTTCTACAGTGATCAAAAAAGCTATCTTTAAAATTAAAATCAAATAAATCATGATATGTCATACTGACAGATCAGATGTATGATATAATAAAGGGACTGTACAAACGCATAAGATGGCGGGAGACAGTCTCTTTTTGTTGAAAGGTTTTTATATTAGGAGAAAATTATGAATAAATATATTTGTATTGATGTAGGAGGAACAACTATAAAGCATGGTGTTATTAATGAAGATAATACTTTTATAACAAATGGTGAAATGCCTACAGAAGCAAAAGAACATGGTGGCCCAGGAATTGCTAATAAGATGATAAGTATTACAAAAAATTATCTTAAAGATTATGATGCAAAAGGAATATGTGTTTCAACAGCAGGTATGGTAGATTGTAAAGAAGGTAAGATTACATACGCATCACCACTTATTCCAAATTATACCGGAACAGAAATCAAAAAAATTCTTGAAGAAAAATTTAACATACCATGTGAAGTGGAAAATGATGTAAATTGTGCAGGGCTTGCTGAAAATTATGCGGGTGCATCGACGGGGAGCAAAATAAGTTTATGTCTTACAATAGGAACAGGAATTGGTGGGGCCATTATTATAGATGGTAAAGTATTTCATGGATTTTCCGGAAGTGGATGTGAAGTAGGGTATATGCATCTTCCAGGAGGGGAATTCCAGGATTTAGGAGCAAGTAGTATACTTGTTAAAAAAACAGCAGAATACAAGAATATTGATGCATCTACAATTAATGGTAAATATGTATTTGAAAACGCAAAAAAAGGTGATAAAGACTGTATTCAGGCAATAGATGAAATGACAGATATTCTAGGAATGGGTATAGCAAATATATGTTATGTTCTTAATCCAGAAATCGTTGTTCTTGGTGGAGGTATTATGGCTCAAAAAGAATATCTTTATGATCGAATACGTAAGAGTATGGATAAATATCTTATCGAATCAGTTGCTAAGAATACAAAACTTTCATTTGCTGAGAATCAGAATAAAGCTGGTATGCTTGGCGCATTCTTTCATTTTAAAAAAATACATGGATAAAGAAATAAAAATGGTGTAAAATGTGTATGGAAAATTATGAGAGGTGGTTATATGGCAAATTACGAAAAAAATATAATTCCACATATAGAAGCTATATAC
>JAHHTM010000237.1 GCA_020024675.1 Muricomes sp. | reverse complement strand
ATTTAATTCTTCTTCTGTTAAGGTTCTGTTTTTAAGAAAAGACTGTTCAATTACTTTTTTTAAAACATTTTTTTGGATCTTTCTGTCCTTGTTCCAGGTACGAATCTGTGTACGTATTTTTGGCATTTTATCAAGGATTTCATCAATCTTGGAAGGAATAATTTTATCAAGTTCTTCTTTTATACAAACTGTAGCTGTAGGTGATATTCCACCACTGCTGATTCCTATACTAAGATTTTCATGTGTAACCAAAGCGGGAAATAGGAAATCACATAACTCAGGATGATCCACTACATTCAGCATTACATGATGCTTTTGACACATATTATGAATTCGTTGATTTTCTTCCTCCGTTTCATCCGCAATAACAAACATCGGAAATCGTTTCAAATCTTCTTCTTTCAATAAATGTCTTTCTATCCTGACTACCTGTTCATTTAAAATAACATCAGATGCATTTTTTGTAAACACTGTTATCTTTGGATGAAATGGTTGTAATTTTCTAATCTTATCTCGCACATGTTCTATGTTTCCACATATAAACACTTCCTTATCTTTCAAATCTACAAATATTGGAAAACATAACATATTAACACGTTGCTCCGCCCTTAACTATTTTCTTTAATATACTATCTTTATCAATTTGAGCATGTAGCAATTTGTCCTGAACATATTCAAATCCGAGTCGATTGACTGTATCTGCAAATCTTTCTCCTGTTATCCCTTCATTACGGAACAATAATATCGCACGCTCTACTGTATCTAATACTTCCTCTTCTGATGTAAATAATTTATCTAAAGCCTGTCCATGAGCAACTTTCTTTCCCCATCTTCCACCGATATAAATCTTATATCCATTCTGGTATTCTGCTGAAACTCCAAATGGACATTTATCTACACAACGACCACAATCATTACATATTTGTGTATCTACGTACAATTTTCCATTTTCAATACTTGTTGCGTGAACCGGACAGTTATTTACAACCTGACAATTCTTACAACCACGACATTTAGACAAATCAAACATTGGCATACGCTGTCCTATAATTCCAAGATCATTAAGATTAGGTTTTACACAGTTGTTTGGACATCCACCAACAGCAATCTTAAACTTGTGTGGCAATGTCACATCATGATATCCTTTGTAAAATCTTTCATGGATTTTTTCACTAATTCCAAAAGTATCTATAAGACCATACTGACAGGTTGTACCTTTACAAGAAACTACCGGACGTACAAGAGATCCTGTACCACCTGTCTCAAGACCGTTTTCATTAAGAAATGCAATGAGAGGTTCTATATTTTCATATGGTACCCCCTGAATTTCCAATGTAAGTCTTGTAGTCATTGTAATTTCTCCAGAGCCAAACTTTTCAGCAGCTTCTGCTACAATATGATGCTCTTTTGTTGTAATCTTTCCATTCTTTGTTATCACACGAACATTAAATATATTGTCATATCTTTTATCCTGAAGACATCCTAATCCTTTTACACGTTTAATTTCAGTTGCAGGAAGCTTTTTCCCGACTGGAACTGTTTTTTCCAGAACATTAAAATATTTTCCACCTTCTAATACTTTTACATTCGTAAATCCATAGGAGCGAAGTCTGTTCTGAACAAGATATCCTCGCTTTCCTTTTGCACAGACAAGTAACAATTTTTCATCTTTATTGTACTTCTTAGCTGCTTCTTCTGAATTTAACAGATCAAACCATTCCACTCCGGCAATCGTTGGAGTAGGATGAGCATCGATCATGCGATAATCTTTTGCTTTTCCATCTGCATACTCTGCTGGTGTAAAGCTGTCAAACTTACCTTCCATTTTATTAAGAAGAATTCCACAAGCTACAGCAAATGGGTGAATCGCTGTTGAAAATGGTGGTGCATATGCAAAATCCATCGTAATAAAATCCTCCACTTTTGCTTTCATAGAAATTCCAGTTACAGCAATATCTGCCATTTTATCTACAGCTCCACTTCCAAGCACCTGAATTCCTAGCAGTCTGTGAGAAACTTTATCTGCAATCATCTTGACTATAAAAGAATCTGAATCTGGATAATAGTGTGCTTTGTCATTGATTACACTGACTGCACTAACCACATCAAATCCTACCGCAGCAGCCTGCTCTTCTGTTAATCCTGTTCTGGCACCGTTTAATCCTTCAAAAAGATGAACTACACCTGTTCCAAGACATCCTGCATACTCTGACTGTTCTCCGCCAAGATTTAATGCCAGCTGTCTTCCTGCAATATTTGCTGTAGATCCCATTGCAGACCATTGTCTTTCTCCTGTAATTCTATTTGTAACAAGTGCACAATCTCCTACAGCATATATATCTTCGACATTTGTTCTGTGATACTGATCTGTAAGAATTGTTCCTTTAAACATTTCAATCCCTGTATCGTTGAGAAATTGTGTAGTTGGACGGATTCCGACTGCCATCATAACAATATCTGCTGGAATCCGTCCTGCACCAGTCTCCACACCTGTTGCTACAACTGTTCCACTAATCCCTTTCAATTCTGTACTTGTCATGATACGGATACCTTTTTTCTGCAATTCACGACGTACATAATCTGCCATTTCTTTATCGAAAATGTTTGGCATAAGCTGTGACGCCATATCTACAACCGTTACTGAAAGTCCCTTTTTCACCAGATTTTCAGCCACTTCCAATCCAATAAATCCTCCACCGATCACTACTGCACGTTTACAGCCTCTTTCATCAATGTATTTCCTCGTATCAATTGCATCCTTTGGTGTACGAACTTTAAATACCCCCTGAAGCGAAGTTCCTTCTACTGGAGGAACAAAAGATTCTGCACCTGATGCGATTATAAGTTTATCATAGGATACTTCTATCTTTTCTTCTGCATTTACTATGATTGTCTTTGCAACTTTGTCTACACTTAACACTTCACTATTGGTATGTACCTGTACCCCTGTTAATGCTGAAAATTTTTTGGGAGTATTTACGATCAACTCCTCTTCTTCCTCTATTGT
>JAHHTM010000236.1 GCA_020024675.1 Muricomes sp. | reverse complement strand
CAAGAATCCTGGACACATTGATTTATGAACTAGGCAACACAGATGGATGTTTTTCTGTATTTTACAGAGACATCCATTTTGTTTTTGCCTGAACTCTTATGTTATTGTAATAATTCATATATTCGTCAACTACTTTAGGAAAAGCCTCAAATGATTCAAAATCTTTCTCATATTCACAATACATCTCGGTTTTCATTCTTCCGAAGAACGTTTTCATAATACAATTATCGTAGCAATTCCCATTTCGCGACATAGATTGTATAACACCATGTTCTGCCAAACTTACTCTATAATGCTGATACTGATACTGTCACCCTTGATCTGAATGAAAAATCAATCCAGATACAGAAGGAAACTTAATAAATGCCTTTCCTAATATACGCTTTATCTGTTCCAGATTTGGACTCAATGCTAAAACATATGATATAACCTCATTTGTATGCATATCTAAAATAAGTGAAAGATAACATTTTCCTCGAGTGTCCATTTTTACTTTGAACTTTGTGCCTTGATGCATCAGGAACTTGCGCATCCTCAATTCTGGTCCATATTCAAATTTGCTTTTGAAACATTGCTTTCGAAAGCCCTTCGGGAATATCTGGTAAAATACCTTCCTGATACATTTCAACACATTTTTGTTTGAATTCATAACTATAACGCATAAAAATACCCTCTTTACTGGTTGTCCAGTAAAGAGGGTACATATCAAAAAGACGGTCTTTTTTATGCTTACTCAGCATCCTCACCTGTTTCTTCGGATGAATTTGAACCAGGAACATCGGAAGAGTCACTAGATTCAGAAGAAGAATCTTCTTTATCATCGTTTTTATCCTTATCTTTATCTTTATCTTTATTCTTATCCTTATCTTTGTCCTTTTTATCATCTTTTGTTTCAGTAACATGTCCTGGACAAGTTTGAGAAGGAGCAGTTCCAGTTGCAAAATATTCTGATTTTGCAGTACAGCTGCTTGTTGCAAGAAGTCCAGTCTGTGTACAAATAGTCTTCTTTTCTACTGAATCAGGCATTTCAAAGTCTTTATAAGGTAGTGATTCATGTACCTGACTCATGATCAGTTTCCAAAGTTGTTGGACATATATTTCATCATTTATGACATTTAGTGTTTTATAAGAGTCAAAACCACTCCAAATAGAACAAGTATAATATGGGGTAAAACCACAGAACCAAAGGTCATTTCTTAAGTCTGAAGTACCAGTAGTACCAGTTTTACCTGCAATAGCCATATTAGAAAATCTGGCAGTAGTACCAGTACCAATATTTACAACATCCTGAAGACAACTGGTAAGTAATGCAGCTGTGGAATCTTTTATTACTCTGTGTGTAATAGGTGTTGTGTTATCAAGAAGGATATTTCCATCTCGATCCAGGACTTTTGTATAAAGGATAGGTTTTGTATAAACGCCTTTGTTTGCAATCGTACTATATGCAGCTGATATTTCAAGGTTACTTACACCACGAGTGATTCCACCAAGAGCTAATGGTTGCTGAAGATCGTCGCTTCCACCATATTCATCAGCTTCTTCCCGGCTTACAAGAGATGTAAAACCGTAATTTTTCAACATATCGAAACCAGTTTGAATTCCAATATCGGTGAGAGTTTTTACTGCCACAACATTCATAGATTGTTCGATTGCGTGACGAATGTTTGTTGTACCAATGTATGAACCACTCCAGTTTGGAACGTTTGAACCATTTGTGTATTTATAAGGTTCATCAACGATAGGGGTAGCAAGTGTATATCCAGCCGAATCAAGGGCTGGGGAATATACAGCAAGCGGTTTGAAACAAGAACCAGGTTGTCGGAATGTATCGGTGGCGCGATTTAGAGAAAGATTAACTTTTTTATCACCACGACCGCCAACAATGGCTTTTACATGTCCGGTATGATGGTCCATTAATACCATAGATATTTGTGGCTGAGGAGAAATATTAATACTTTCAAAAACTGTATCGGATTCTTTAATTCCTAAAGTACTCTTGTATTCTTCTACAGCAGCCTGAGCTTCTTCAGGGCTTGAAAAGTCCAGAGGATATTTTTCACCATATGTTTCTTCTAGATATGTTTTTAGCATCTCTTTGCTGTAATTATCAGAAGTTCCGTCTTCATGCGTAACAGTCAAGGCATATTCAAGCCCATATTCTACATGTGCAGGATAATTATTAGGATCTGAGAGAACAGTGTCGCAGATGTTTTGAATATTTCTATCTTGTGTTGCTACAATGGTTAATCCACCACTATACACAAGATTGTAAGCTTGTGTTTCTGAAAAATTTTTACGATTTACAAGATCATCAATTACCTGACGGAATAAAGCGTCAACAAAGTAGGAATTAGCAATTTCTTCTGGTTTAGCATCTGCCGTTTCTTTTATTCTGTCATACACAGGATCTGCTTTTGCTTCGTCATACTGTTCTTGAGAAATATATTCTTGTTCCAACATTTTCTTAAGAACAAGTTCACGACGTTTCGCGTTAGCATCAGGATGAAGAATAGGATCGAATTGTCCAGGACTTTGTGTGATTCCCGCAATTACAGCACATTCAGACAAGGTAAGTTCAGATACATCTTTGCCAAAATATCTTTTAGATGCAGTCTGTATACCAAGACAGCCTTGGCCTAAATTGATCGTATTCATATAAGCTTCAAGAATTTCTTTCTTGTCCATTTGTTTTTCAATTTCTATAGCAAGATATTGTTCTTGAAGTTTTCTCTCCAGTCTGTCCGCAAAAGTTTTTTCTTCAGTGAAGTTTGGAAAGACATTGTTTTTAATAAGTTGCTGTGTAAGTGTACTTGCACCCTCTGAAAGATGACCGGATAGGATACCTTTGACTCCGGCTCTTACGATACCGTAAAGATCGATTCCGTTGTGATTGTAAAAACGTTCATCTTCAATAGCTACAAAAGCGTGCGCAAGATCTTTTGGAATTTCATCGTAATTTTTGTAAATACGATTAGAACCTTTTTGAAAGAAAGAGTCTAAAACATTAC
>JAHHTM010000235.1 GCA_020024675.1 Muricomes sp. | reverse complement strand
AATAAGTAAGTCGATTTATCCATTAAAGATGTTGCATTCAAAATGCTGAAAAGCACCGGGAAAAATAATTCCGGTGCTTTTAGGGTGGTAATCGTTACGCAAAATGGATGCTCTTCGGGAGATTGCATTCCCCCACTTGATAACACTTTGCAGTCAAATACCCGCAATATCCGTTAACGCCTATTGTACCGTACAACATGTATTTTGTTTCAAATACTTTATTCCGCACTTTCTTAACGATGTAGTGCTGGAAATCTCCTGTACTGTCTGTTCTGTCGAAACTATTATCACTGAAAAATAACACTATATTCAGCATATGCCGTTCCTTGAAGAAATGTAGTTTTGCATAATTCAATCCCATATCCGCAGAGATTGAGCCTAGTTCTCCATTGGAATCTCCTCCTTATATTTGTTATATATTCCAACAGTCTATTTCTATATCAGCATATTATTAGCCATTTTGTATATTCAGCATATCACATCTGCCTATATGTGTCAATGCTATATATAGACTTTTATAACAAGCTTGCTATAATAATATTAAATTCAAAAGGCATAGTAAGGTAGGTGATATTCTATGGCATCATCTGATGATACCGGTCATTCTTTCGGTGCGTATTTCAAACGGGCTACCAGTCCTCTGGTCATACTTGCACTTTTATCTGAAAAGTCGATGTACGCCTATGAACTCTCCTCTGAAATGGAGAAGCGAAGCAATGGAAAATTCACAATATCCGTCATTTATCCTGTTCTCTACCGTCTGGAAAAGCTAAATTATATTGCCAGTGCCAACACAGAGGTCATCGACGGCAGGGCACGAATTTACTACAAAATCACACCTTCCGGAAAAGAGTACCTAATAAAATGTCTTGGAGAATTTGATGAATTTTCCAAAGTTTTTAACCATCTAACGGAGGACGTCAAATGAATTCATTTCAATCACCAATCGAACAATATTGCCGCAAAGTAAAAAAACAGCTTGTGTGTCATAAAACAACGAAGGCTTGTCTGGTCGATGGTCTGCGCACTGAGCTTCAGGATCGTTTTCCCAACTGCACAAACTATAATAAGATTTTGTCCGACTACGGGTATCCAGAAGTGATTGCCGGAGAATTGCAAGAAGCGGTAGAGCTTCCAGAATACCATAATGCATGGAAAAAGAAAAAAATTACGATGACTCTCATCACTTCGGTGGTGATTCTTTTATGTATCAGTTTAACGGTTGGCTACGTCCACATGCTTTCTCAGGAATCTGTTGCATATTATAAAGAGGTAATCGTCGAAGATGAAACATATCCATTGGGATCAGGCACAAATTAAGAAGGAAAATAATTTGACACAGGTGATTTCTGTTTTTTATGCTTCACCTTAATTTTTTCAGTGCCCCCAATATTCTCTTATGCAGCAGAACTCATTGAAGATATTACATATTTCGAGGACGGAAGTTGTTGCATTCGTACGATTAAAGGATTTACTAAGTTCAATCCTGAGAATGCCAGGACAACTAATCAAGCCAAAAATATACAACAAATTCTTTTGTTATAACGGACAAAGAGACCACAACTGAAAGGATATATATAATTCCTCATTTCTTATGGTGCTCCAGTCAGGTAGAGCAATCTATATAAATATACCTCGTATTTTCTATCTCTTGTTGTACTTTATAACCACACTATACTCGTTTTTGTTTCAAATTCAAGCAATTCTGCACAACCACGAAAAATTCTTCCTGAATACGAAAAATTCTTCCTGAATACGAAAAAGCGCACTTGTGTCATTCAAGTGCGCTTTCATAATTTACTTTATTGCATGGGGATCTCTGCCGCAAACTGGAACCAGCCGTTCTTATATTCTAATGCATATTCTGCATGCAATTGGTCTAAAACACATTCTACAGCAGGGATTCCATAGCCATGCTCCAGAGAACATTTTTTCGTTGTTGCAATTTTATTATCGATAATCGTTACCGGCACAGAAGTATTACGTACAGAAATGAACAGCTTCTGTTGAAGAAGAATCGTACAAATAATTCTCTTATCTGACGGAAGCTTTTGACAGGCCTCAATTGCATTATCCAAAAGATTAGATAAGATCACAGTCAGGTAATTGACTGGTATCAGTACATTGTGCAGATCATTTATCTGAATCTGCATCGTGATATCATTCTCCAGTGCCATTTGATATTTTTGATTAAGGATCACATCAATTACAGGATGTTGCGAATGAACGCAGAAACCGCTCAATGAACGATCTGACTGTAAACGGCTAAGATAGTCTTCCGCAGCAGAATATTCTCCTTGCTTTAGTAAGTCATATACAATCTGAATATGTCGCTTAAAATCATGCGTTACTTTTCTCTGAGCAGAATAGGCCGTATCTAAAGATTGATAATTCCGGGTCTGCATTTCATTCTGTTGCCGCAGGAGCATCATTTCTTGTGTCTGCCGTGCTGTTTTGTCCATATCATTAATGATGTAAAGTATCCCAGCGTTGGCTATGATCAGTGCTATGCCAAAGAGGAACGTAGAGAAATTCAGATCAGTCTCGCTCCCAGATCGAAAAATTAAGATTGCCAGCATAACGCTGCTCAACAGTGGATATGTAAAAATCAGCAGGAACTGCTGACCTGAAATATCTTGCATTTTCTTTTTCTTTCTAAAATGCGCAACAGCCCACATGAGAAAAACAGTTAGGAATTTACTGAATCCAACCACTGACAGATAAGTCATTTTTCTCAATGCCAATCCCGTGAAATCCAACTGCAGCAAAAGCATTGCTCCAAAAATGCACCCGGTATCGATAGCACCATTAAATGCATAATAGAGAACCGCAATCCCTGTTTTTTTAAGGAAAGATCCTTCATAAAGCAGATATAGGATAAAACTCCACAAGCATAAGGTTATTGCCAGTTTCAGCAACTTGTTTTCCAGCAGATTGGGATAAATAGAAAGTGCGATCCCAAAAGCCAGCAAAATCATAATCCGAAAATTTGTGCTCCATCTACTTTTCTTTGGTAA
>JAHHTM010000234.1 GCA_020024675.1 Muricomes sp. | reverse complement strand
ACTTGTAACAATTATCTCTGTCATAGGAATATTTTTTGTTGGAAGTGCTCAGGCCTCTTTACAAGGGAAACAGCTGATAGGAGTTATTCTAGGCACCATTGTAATGATTATCATTTCATTGATTGATTATAAATGGATCATCAATTGGTACTGGATACTATATGTTGTAAATATTATTTTGCTTCTTGCTGTACACTTTTTTGGAGAAGAATCTCATGGAGCTGTCAGATGGCTTAAAATCGGCTTTATACAATTTCAACCTTCTGATTTGACGAAAATCATTATGATTTTATTTTTTGCTGGATTTTTCAAGAAAAAAGCAGAGGAAAAACTAGATAGAAAAACAGTTATTTCAGCTACAGCATTGATACTTCCATCCTTATATCTTATATATAAACAACCGAATCTTTCAAACACCATTTGTATTGCTGCATTGTTTTTTGTTTTACTTTATCTTGGTGGTCTTAGTTATAAATTCATAGGATCGGTTCTAGCAGTTGTAATCCCTGTTTCTGTGCTTTTTTTGAGCATCGCGGTTCAACCAAATCAGCCATTTTTATATGAACATCAGCAAAAACGTATTCTTGCGTGGCTTGAGCCTGAAAAATATGCAACGGAAGAGGCATATCAGCAAATAAATTCTGTAAAAGCAATAGGATCAGGACAACTTACCGGAAAAGGATATAATAGTAATACTACAACGTCTGTAAAAAATGGTAATTTTATTTCAGAACCGCAAACAGATTTTATTTTTGCTATAATTGGAGAAGAATTAGGATTTGTGGGTTGTTGTGTAGTCATAATTTTGTTATTATTAATTGTGATAGAGTGTATTATCATTGGAAAGAGAGCAAAAGACACCGCAGGTAAACTGATATGTGGAGGAGTAGCCGCACTGATTGCAATTCAAACTATGATTAATATCAGTGTGGCAACACAGATTTTTCCAAATACCGGAATTTCCCTTCCGTTTGTCAGTTATGGACTGACTTCAGTAGTGTGTTTTTATATGGGAATTGGTCTGGTGTTAAATGTTGGTCTTCAGCCTAAAATTTTTCAATAGAGGAGATTTTGAATATGAATATAGGATTGGTGGCACATGATGCCAAAAAGAAATTGATGCAGAATTTTTGTATTGCTTACAGAGGAATTCTCAATAAGCACACTTTGTTTGCTACAGAGACTACCGGCACGCTTGTAGAAAGTGTGACAAATTTAAATATTCATAAATATCTTGCGGGACATTTAGGAGGCCAGCAACAGATTGGTTCGCAGATTGAACATAATGAGATGGATTTACTTATATTTTTTAGGGATCCGTTAACACCACGTAAAAATGAACCAAATGTAAATGATATTGTTAAGCTGTGTGATATGTACAATATACCTATAGCTACAAATATCGCTACTGCTGAGGCACTTATCATGGCATTAGATAGAGGAGATTTGGATTGGCGTGAGATGTACAAATAAAAGAACATCAGGAAACAACAGACCTGTTGTTAATATAAATAATGGAAAAAGATCAAAAAAACAAGATTTGATCAGACGAAGGATAGAGGTTGAAAGACAAAAGGAAAATAGAAGGAAAAAGAGAAGAAGACAAAGGATCGTTCGTTTTTTAATTTTAATAATACTCTGTGCAGCGCTCGCAGTTTCTCTTGTTGCATCGGCGATGTTTTTGATTAACAGGGAGAAAAATGGTGTATTTTCGTTAGAAGAAAAGAATTATAGCCAATCTGTTTTAAAAGACCATTTATTTGCAGAAAAATTGTGTGTGACAAATGATGACGTTTTTATGGATGGGTATGAAAGAAATGATGATCTTTATTCTGCCGGACTTTTTGAACTGGATAATCTAGAAACACTTCATTCGGAAAATATTCATGTGAAGATTTATCCGGCTAGTACTACAAAACTGATGACAGCATATCTAGCATTAAAATACGGAAAGCTTGAAGATATGGTAACTGTGAATGTAGATTCATCTAATTTTCATGTTGATGAACAAGTATGTGGACTTCATGCAGGAGATACATTGTCATTATATGATCTTTTGTGTGGACTTATGCTTTATTCAGGAAATGATGCAGCAATTGCAATTGCTGAACATATTAGTGGAAGTGTAGAAGAGTTTGTTGATTTGATGAATAAAGAAGCAATTTTACTTGGTGCATCGAATTCTCATTTTATGAATCCACATGGTCTTCACCATGAAGATCATTATGTGACGGCGTATGATCTATATTTGATTTTTAGTGCATGTATGAAGAATCCTGATTTCGTGGAAATAATCTCGCAAAAAAATCATTTTGCAACGATTACAGATAAAGATGGAAATGTTTATACTCCAGGTTGGTATGCAACAAATTATTATGCTACAGGAGAAGTCAGTGAGCCACAAGGTGTACATGTAATTGGTGGAAAGACAGGGACTACCGATGAGGCAAGATCATGTGTTATTCTTTATTCAGAAGCACAAAATGGAAAAAAATTTATATCAGTAGTTATGGGGGCTCCGGACAAAGAAGTACTTTATAGTGAAATGACTAAACTTTTAGAAAATGGAGTTAAACAAAAATAATAAAAACAAAAAAGACAGAGAATATAAGTTAAACCTTATTCTCTGTCTTTTTGTTTTGAAACGATCTTATACAATGTGCTATTCAGAAATGCAATTGATTTTTGTAAAAAGACTGATTAGGTACAAACCACATAAACCAATTATCGTATAAATGATTCTAGAAAGCCAGCTTAAATTTCCAAATAAAAATGCAACAAGATCAAATTTAAAAATACCGATTAAAAGCCAGTTTACAGCACCAATAATTACAAGTGTAAGAGCAGTGTTATCAAACCATTTCATTGAAAAACCTCCTTTTCCGTGTCAATGATGTTATTCTTCCCATTAAAACTGGAAATATACAAATAATGATGATATAATAAATTAGTTGTAAAATAAAATATGAGAGGAGAAGCATGTGTCATCTCGTAAAACGAACTCTATTAGCATAAATAAATATAAAAC
>JAHHTM010000233.1 GCA_020024675.1 Muricomes sp. | reverse complement strand
CTCCAATAAATATCGCTCCTTATAACTGATTTACAAGTTCTTTAAATTTATCTCCACGTTCTTCATAATTTTTAAACATACCCCAGCTTGCACATGCAGGCGATAAAAGCACTGCATCCCCTGGGACTGCATTTTCTACACAGATTTTTACTGCTTCTTCAAATGTATCCGCAAAAACACTTTCTGTAAATCCAAGTCTTTCTGCTGTTGCAGCAATTTTTTCTCTTGTAGCTCCAATGAGTACAAGTTTTTTTACTTTTCCATCAAACGCTAAAATCCACTCCTCGTATGAAGAATCTTTATCATATCCTCCACCAATAAGTAGGGTTGGTCGGTTCATTGCCTGTATCCCCTTGATTGCAGCATCCGGATTTGTTCCTTTTGAATCGTTATAATATGCAACCCCGTTTTTTTCAGCAACAAACTCAATTCTATGCTCTACTCCCTGAAATTCCATTACTGTTTTTCGGATAATTTCAATAGGTACTCCATATGAAACTGCCATAGCAACTGCCGCCATTACATTCTCATGGTTATGAGTTCCAAGTAGATTTAATTCCTCTGTATGGCAGATTTTAACTTCTTCTTTGCCGGAGTTGTAGTAAATTGTATTATCCTTAAGATATACTCCACGTTCTAACACACGCTGACTACTGAAATACAGTACATCTGCATTTAACTGCTCCCCAAATTTACAAGTTACTTCATCCTCATAATTCAAAACACAAGTATCTTCTTTTGTCTGGTTCATTGCAATATTTTGCTTAGCTCCAATATATGCCTCCATTGTATGATGTCTATTAAGATGATCTGGAGATATATTCAATATTGCACTGACTTTTGGATGGAAAGTGTGAACTGTTTCTAATTGAAAACTACTCATCTCTGCAACGATCACTGTGTTTTCTGATGTTTTGTCAGCTACACTTGTGTATGGATTCCCAATATTTCCAACAACATACGTATCCTCATTGAAATTTTTCATAATTTCACCTAACAATGCAGTTGTTGTGGTTTTCCCATTAGTTCCTGTGATAGCAAGTACATCTCCCTTTCCAGTTCTGTATGCCAGCTCTATCTCGCCCCAGATTGGTATGTCATTTTCTTTAAATCTTTCTACAATTGGAAGATCTGTTGGCACCCCTGGACTTATCACCACAAGCTCGATCTGTTTAAATACATCTTCTGTTAATTCCCCTAGAACAACAGACACTTTCTTTTCTTTGCACTCTTCCGTAAGTATCTGTTCTTGAATCTTTTTCTCATCAAGTTCTGTATTTCCATCGTATAAAACAACTTCAGCCTTATTTTTTAATAAAAGCTGTGCTGCTGCGATTCCACTGATACCGGAACCAAATACCAGTACCTTTTTGTCTGCCATATTCATTTTATTATACCCCCATAAGTGCGATCAGGCAGAGAAGTGCTGTTATAATTGAAAACACTGCAACCACTCTCGTCTCTGACCATCCACATAACTCAAAATGATGATGAATTGGTGCCATCTTAAAAAGACGCTTTCCTCCTGTTTTCTTAAAATATGCCACCTGCAGAATTACAGAAAGCACCTCCACCAGATAAATCAGTCCGACGATGATCACAAATAACGGCATCTGCATCATATAAGCTGCACCTATCACAAATCCTCCAAGTGCAAGAGAACCTGTATCTCCCATAAATACACTTGCTGGATAAACATTAAACAACAAGAATCCAAGCAAAGCTCCTACAACTGCACATGTGATTGGTTCTATACCACTTTTTGTTCCTATTGCTACAACTGAGAAAAATGTAGCTACAAGTACTGTAACACTTGATGCAAGGCCGTCAAGTCCATCTGTAAAATTTGTACCATTCACAGTTCCAATAACTGCAATAAACATCAATGGTATTGCAAGCCAGCTGATATCCCAATAACGTCCATTTGAAAATGGAATCAACATTGTCAACGGAATTTTCGCGATCTTAATAACATAAAAAGCAAAAATCGCTGTCACTACTATCTGGAGTGCCATTTTTTGTTTTGGGTATAACCCGTCTGAACGCTTCATAACAACTTTCAAAAAGTCATCCAGAAATCCAATCAATCCAAAACCTATTGTCAAAAATAACACTGGAATAATACGAGGATAATCTTTCACGTATAATAAAGATGTAATGATCACACTGGCAAGAATAATGATACCTCCCATTGTAGGTGTCCCTGCTTTCTTTAAGTGTGATTTAACCCCTTCTTCTCTTTCTGTCTGTCCCATCTTCAGTTTTCTAAGAAATGGTATTATAATCGGTCCAAGCAAAAGACTAAGGCCAAAAGATATTAATACCGGAAGTACTACGTTATTGCTCATATTTTCACCTCATTAACTCTTTAGTTTTTTCATATAAGTACGCATTAAGTATACCTTATTGATTGTTGTTTTTCAATTCTTTTTTCGGAATCCCAAGGTATGGTAACACATTATCATAGATATTTTTCAGCACTGGTGCTGCAATGATTCCACCATAATAAACTCCTTGTGGATTTCTTATCACAACAATACCTAATATTTCTGGATGATCTGCTGGTGCAAAACCAAGAAATGAAGAAATATACTTATGTGCACTACGCGGAAGTGTTTGCGATGTTGCCGTTTTTCCTCCAATGGAATATCCTTCTATATATGCATTTTTTCCCGATCCTTCAGATACAACACTCTCTAAGAGCATACGCATGGTATCTGAAGTTTCTTTTGAAACGATCGTATTACCTTCTTTATATTTAAAATCTTTTATTTTTTTTCCTGTGTGGTCGTATACCGATATTCCAAAATGAGGAACCACTCTTTTGCCCCCGTTGATGATCGAACTTACTGTTGCAGCCATCTGAACCGGCGTGATCTGAAAAGACTGTCCAAATGTCATAGTTGCAAGTTCTACAAGTCCTATATTTTCTTTTTTGTGCATGATAGTTCCTGCTTCTCCAGGAAGATCAATTCCTGTTGGTTTTAATAGTCCAAACTTCTGAAAAGAATCATAAAATTTTTCTGCC
>JAHHTM010000232.1 GCA_020024675.1 Muricomes sp. | reverse complement strand
ATATTATTCCTATAAACTGTGATTCAAAAATGATAATGTCCTAAATAGACGAAAAAGAAAATGTTCCAAAACACTTTTCTGAAGAAATAAGCAAAGATAAACAATCTCATTTAAGGTAATCTGATTGGAAAAATAATTTTAATAATAAATGAAGAAAATTATAAGATACATTACCCTCAAGATATTCCTGAGCTACCATTGCCCGAAAATATGGTGTATGTGGTGATCCGGACATAAAAAATCCCCTTTCGTAGATTTCGTTATTTACCTTGTCTACTTAAGGGGAATCATATCAGTTGTTAGTGCTCCGGTTCTTGCTAAACCCATACACTAATTCAATATGCCTTATTCTATTAATGCGGCATTTCTTTTTATTATCTTATTATTCTTCTACGCTGTCATCACAGACAATTCCTTCTGCAACAATTTTAACAGGTCCTGTCAGATAGAGATCATCAATTCTTCCATTTTTGACTTCAGAATCAATATATAGCGTTCCTCCAGGGACATTAATCTTTACCTTCTTACCATCTACAATATTTTTAATTGTAAGAACAGATGCTGTTGCACCTGATCCTGTACCACATGCATAGGTAAAGTCTTCTACTCCACGCTCATAGGTAAGCTCGTTGACATCATTTTCACCTATAACATCATAAAAATTAACATTTATTCCTTTATAAAAGTCTTTGTGAAACCTTAATTTTCTTGCAAGATTTTTTAGTTCTTCTTTGTCTCTTGTTGCAAGATTCTTTGCTTCCACAACACCATGAGGGACTCCCGGATTTCCAACTTCCACATAAGAAACAGAATATGTCTTTCCGTCTACTTCAATAGGGCAGTCCAGCTTCAGAGAAGAAATGTCATTGAGGCGAACCTGATAAAATCGATCTTCTATCCTTTTTCCATATACAATTCCAGCTGTAGTTTCTACACACTGGTTTTCTCCGGACAAGCCCTTTTCATATCCATAGCAGACGATACATCTTGCACCGTTTCCGCACATTTCGCCTACGCTTCCATCTGAATTGAAGAAGAACATTTTAAAATCAGCTTCCCCGTCAGGAGAATCTACAACCATCATTCCATCTGCACCGATAGAAAATCTTCTCTCACATAATTTTTTCGCCCACATACCCAATTCTGAATGGGGGATTTTCTCTTCCATATTATTAATGACAATAAAGTCATTACCTGCTCCCTGCATTTTCGTAAACTTCATATTTTTTCTTCCTTCTTTTAAAATCTTGAATCATAGAACTCTGCTGCTGCGAGAAAAATCACCTGTCTCATTTCCATATATTCTTTCATGGAATCGCAGTGGCAGGATACTGTCATCGGTCCCTTTCTTACCATACCCTTTACTCTCATAGCGCCATCCGCCATGCAAGTCTGCTGAAAAGTTACTTCCATAGTAATCTTTTCCGGCACAGGAACACATACCTTGTCTTTCACTGACTGAGCTGCTTTTTTCGCTGTATTTTTAATAAGCTCCAAACTTTGTTTTTTAGGAAGACACTTTGCACAATATCTTCCCTCTGCAATCTTTACCTGCGCAACTTCTACGTCTTTGTAGAACTTCTTAGATTCTCTGTATAACGCATCATCTCCTGATGTCATTATCAGTGGTACACCCTGTTCCGCAGCAAATAGTGCATTGATGCCGACTTCACCATAAGACACATCATTGACCTTTAATTCCCTAATCAGGTATTGATCATAGGTATGATCCAGCACCGCTTTTTCTGTACCAAACATAGCATGATGGCCAAGCAGAACCAATCCATCGTAACTACAATCAATACTATGAACCATTGAATCAGGTCTTGTCGCTCCGCTAATAAGCGTAGCTCTCTCATCCAGCAAATCAAACCTGAGGTTTTGAGCTACTTCATGAGAATCACATACAATAACTTCCGTTGCACCGCCTTCGAACAATCCGTCTACCGCTGCATTAACTTCGTCTGTCATCAAGATCCTTGCTCTCTCATAACCCGGCTCACCAGGAATAATATCACCTGGTGAAACAACGCCATTCGTACCTTCCAGGTCTGCTGATATAAAAAACTTCATTTTATCACCTTCAATATAAGATTTATTCTTTTTTTAAGCTATTCTAATACCAAAATTCTACAATTAATTTATCAGTTTCATTTAAATTAATGATAACATAGAAATAGGTGCACTCCATACACAAAAGTATATTTAAGAAAACTTTAATATAAAGTTCTATCATTAAATATACATCGACACAATCTCTTAAATTTATTAACTTGTATCCTAAGATCAAAATTTAAATTGAAAAATCAAAGCATGCTACCGGATCAGTGGTAACGTCATAAAAGTGCCACCATTCACCGTCATATCCTTTAAAACCCACGCTTTCCATAATACGCCACATATAATCTGCATTTTTGCGGGCTTCATCAGACATATCCGGATAGTTTATGCCTGCCTTTTCTGTCATATCGTCAAATTCAGTAGGCATAACAACTTCATTTCCTTCTAAATCTGTAAGCGTAATATCCACACAAAGTCCATTCATATGTGTAGGTCTATATGGTGGAAGGTCAGAAATATTCTCCGGATTTGCCACAAAATTATCATCATGGACAATTTCCCAGAACTTCCACTGTGCGGATATCGGACGATATGCATCCCAGATTTTAATGCGATATCCATCCTGTTCAAAAAGTGCTTTGGCTTCAGCAAGTCGTATTGCAGTATGATAATTAAGCCAGCATGTATTAGAATCGTAAATTTTCCTTCCCGTAAAATTGTGTTCTGTCGCATATCTTAAATCGATGATGTAATCTTCATCACTAAGGCATACAAGATCTCTTTTTTCAAATAAATGCTTTGCATAGTGACGAATCCACTCATCTGTATCCGGTACAAAAGTATCATTAAAAATACAAACAAGAACAAAAGGATGGTCACCAAGAACAATTGCCGCATCACCGGTTATATCATCGCTTTCACCGGTTTTATTGGCTACAGGGCATAAATGTTCAATGTATGCCGGGATTTTCCATCTGCTCTGTTG
>JAHHTM010000231.1 GCA_020024675.1 Muricomes sp. | reverse complement strand
TCAGTATTATCTGAAAAATTGCGTGCTTTTGGAGCAGAAGTGGTTGAGCTTCCAGCAATACGGACAATACCATTAAAAAACCAGACCATGCTCTATCAGGCATTTGAAAAGTTGGAAATGTTTGATTGGCTTGTGTTCACAAGTCCTATAGGGGTGAAAGTTTTCTTTACTGAAATGAATAAAAAACATATAGATATTAGGAGATTAGGAAATATAAAAGTTGCAGTAATCGGACAAGGAACAAAAAAAATTTTGGAAGAAAAAGGAATTTTTGTAGATCTGGTACCAGAAATATATGATGGAGAGAGTTTAGGAAAAGCAATGTGCAATGTATGCGAAGGGCATGAAAAAATATTGATTCCACGCGCAAGAATTGGTGGAAAAGAATTGATTCGTGAATTGGAAAAGAAACCAGGTATTCAGATTTATGATGTACCTACTTATGATACCATGTATGAAAGACCGGAGGTGATCGATCAGAAGAAGATCGTTGAAACGAAGGATATTGATTGCGCAGTATTTACAAGCTCTTCAACAGTCAGAGGGTTTGTAGAAGCAGTAAAAGGATCCGATGTAAAAAATATAAAAGCAGCATGCATAGGAAAACAGACAAAAGAACAGGCAGACCATTATGGAATGCAGACGTGGATAGCTAAGAAAGCTACAATAGACAGTCTTGTGGAATTAGTGATGAAATTGAGGAATGAAAATAGATAAGGAGTATGAGAAAATGGAGTTGACAATCAGACCAAGAAGGCTTCGCGAAAATGAGAGGTTAAGGAAGATGGTAAGAGAAACCAGAATGGATAAAAGTTCTCTGATCTATCCGATATTTGTTCAAGAAGGAGTAAATATAAAAGAAGAAATTCCGTCTATGACTGGACAGTATCGGTATAGTCCAGACAAGTTTCCATATGCTCTGGAAGAACTTCTTAAAGCAGGTATAGATAAAATTATGCTGTTTGGCATTCCGAAGGAAAAGGATGCAGTAGGAAGTCAGGCGTATGCAGAAGATGGGATTGTGCAAAAAGCACTTCGGATAGCAGCAGAGAAATTTCCGGAAATGTATCTCATTTCGGATGTGTGTATGTGCGAATATACATCACATGGGCATTGTGGAGTACTGAATGGACAGGATGTAGATAATGACCCTACGTTGAAGTTGCTAGCTAAAACTGCATTGTCTCATGTGCAGGCGGGAGCGCAGATGGTGGCGCCTTCAGATATGATGGATGGAAGAGTTTCTGCAATCAGAGAAATACTTGATCAGAGTCATTATCAGAACATTCCAATCATGTCTTATGCAGTGAAATATGCTTCTGCATTTTATGGGCCATTCAGAGAAGCGGCAGGTTCAGCACCTTCTTTTGGAGATCGAAAGAGTTATCAAATGGATTTTCATAACAAAAGAGAGGCAATAAAAGAAGCACTTCTTGATGTAGAAGAAGGAGCAGATATTATTATGGTAAAACCTGCGATGTCTTATCTTGATGTAGTCAGTGAAGTGAAAAATAAAATAAATCTTCCAGTAGCATCATACTCAGTAAGTGGTGAATATGCAATGGTAAAAGCAGGGGCAAAACTTGGATATATAGATGAAGAGCGGATTATTTGTGAAATGGCTGCAAGTGCATATAGAGCAGGAACTGATGTATATATTACTTATTTTGCAAAAGAACTGGCAAGGTTTATGGATGAAGGGAGAATTGGATAATGACGAAATCAGAAGAAATGTTTTCAAGAGCAGTAAAAAAAATTCCAGGTGGTGTAAACAGTCCGGTTAGAGCTTATGGAGCAATTGGTGAAAATCCAAGATTTATTGAAAAAGCAAATGGATGTAAAATTTATGATGTAGATGGCAAGGAATATATAGATTTTATCTGTTCCTGGGGACCTATGATTTTAGGGCACAACCATCCTGCTATCAGGGAAGCTGTAATAAAGGCCAGTGAGAGAGGACTAAGTTATGGATGTGCAACAGAAGCAGAAGTAGAGATGGCAGAGTTTATCTGTTCGAAAATTCCACATGTGGAAATGATTCGCATGGTCAATTCTGGAACAGAAGCAGTTATGAGTGCAATCCGTGTAGCAAGGGGATTCACAAATAAAGATAAAATTATTAAATTTGCAGGATGTTATCATGGACACAGTGATTCTATGCTTGTAAGTGCGGGAAGTGGTGTGATGACAAGTGGTGTACCAGATAGTGCCGGAGTTCCAAAAGGATGTACACAAGATACAATGCTTGCAGTATACAATGACGTAAGTAGTGTGGAGAAATTGTTTATGGAAGGGGATGACCAGGTTGCTGCTGTAATTGTAGAACCGGTTGGAGCCAATATGGGGGTAGTTCCGCCTAAAGAAGGATTTCTAGAAGGACTTAGAAAACTGTGTGATAAACATCATGCATTATTGATCTTTGATGAAGTGATTACCGGATTTCGTTTAAAGTTTGATGGTGCAGCAGGTTATTATGGGGTAACACCAGATCTTGTGACATATGGAAAAATTATTGGAGCAGGTATGCCGGTAGGGGCATATGGAGGACGTAAAGAAATTATGACCAAGGTTTCGCCGGCAGGACCTGTGTATCAGGCCGGAACTTTAAGTGGAAATCCAATTGCCATGGCTGCCGGACTTGCACAGCTTAAAATATTAGATGCGCAGCCGGAGATATATTTACGACTTGAGAAAAAAGGAAAGTTATTGTTTGATGGAATGAAAGAAATCTTAAATAGGAAGAATTTGAAGTATCAAGTGAATTGCGTATCATCTCTTGGATGTATCTTTTTTACTGAGAATGTGGTTGAGGATTATATCTCAGCAAAGCAATCTGACACACATAAATTTGCGGAATATTTCAAGTACATGCTTCATCATGGAATTCATCTTGCACCATCTCAATTCGAGGCGATTTTTGTTTCTGATGCACATACACAAAAGGAAATAGATCAATATCTTCAATGTTTGGATGATTATTTAAAATAATCAAAAATAGAATAAGAAAATATTATTAAAATATAACAAATAATAATTTGTTGTTATAAGAGTGCTGGGCTATAATCAAAGAGG
>JAHHTM010000230.1 GCA_020024675.1 Muricomes sp. | reverse complement strand
AACTCAAAAAACTCGTTTTCCGTTCTTTAACTTCTTGTTTTATTTTAGGACTTATCTGTTGTCTGTTTTTTCTAATTTTGGGTCCATTAATCGGGACCTTATTATTTAAAAGCAAAACTGCCGGAAACTTTATTATGACACTTTCCTGGATCTGCCCTTTTTTATATATAAACACAACTCTTCTTAGCATTCTAAATGGTCTTGGGAAAGTAACCCTTTCATTTATTATTAATTCTTTGGGTCTGTTCATCCGTATACTTGGTGTATTTTGGGGTATATCATCCTGTGGAATACCAGGATATCTACACGGATTACTTATAAGTCAGCTCTTTGTCACAATCTTGTCATCAATGTTTCTTTTTTCTACGATAAATTCTCAAAAATAACTTGGAAAAGGCGGGATCACCCCGCCTTTTCATTCTATATCATATGTAGAAATGTTTTTAAGATAACTGGATTAACATACAATTCCAACAAGATTCCTGCAATCATAGAAATCAGTACAAAAATTGTTTTCTGAATATTCCATCTGTTTTTCGGGAACGTATAACCATACCAGATAACAATAAAATATGCCGGTACATAACACAAAAACTGTGGAAATATTGCTGCCAAGCAAAAAATGCACCCTAGAATTCCCTTTTCTAAAACTGCAACAGTAAGCATCATTCCACAGGAAAAGCCCGTCCACGCTGTATATAATGCTGCTGAGATTTTCCGGACATGTGTGAACACCAGACTTAGCAACAGCAAAAACGGAATAATTCGTACACGTATCAGATAAAAAATAAATTCCCCTGCAATTATTTCTGTATTCTGGTACACACTAAAAAAGCGGTCTCCAAATATTTCTGGATTCGACGGGTATTTTTTAACCAAAAAGTTTACGTATACTATTCCCAGTATAAATCCCGGCATAAAAAGTGCAGCAAGCTGTCTTTTTGAATGAAGTGTCTTCACAGGCATTCCTCCTATCGTTAAGATATTTCATTATATGCCTGCTGCGTTTATTTATGCTCTTTTTCCGTACTTCGTATCGTATGCAAGAAGTGCTGAAACAGTCTTTGCATCCTCTATTTCACCTGAAAATATTTTTTCCTTTAATTCTTCAATCGTATATGCTTTTAAATCAATAAATTCATCTTCATCCAGATTCTGCTTTGATGGAATCAAATCTCTTGCAACGAACACTTCGATTTTTTCATTACAAAATGCAACCGTTGTTCTAAGTGTGATCAGCCATTCTAATTTTTCACTTCTGTATCCTGTTTCTTCTTCCAATTCTCGTGATGCACACTCAAGACCAGGCTCTCCCACTTCATCTAATGCACCTGCTGGTATCTCTAACGTATAACGCTCTAATGCATTTCGGTATTGTCTTACCATAAGAATTTTGCCTTCTTCTGTTACTGGTACTACTGCAGCCGCCCCTTTATGCGAAATAAAGTCCCATACAACTGTATGATCACCATTAATTTCCATTGTATCCTGATAGAAATCTAAAATCGTTCCTTTAAATTTTAGCTCTCTTTTTAATCTCTTAATCTGTTCACTCATAAATCTTCTCCTTTCAAATAAACGAATCCTTCTTTTCAATGCCATCGTAATTTCTAACAAAAGCATATGCCAAACAATTTCTTTTGTCAATTTTTCTCCCCAACACAAATAGAAAAAAGCCATCGCTTAAAGAAGCGATAGCTTTTATTAGTTTATTTCGCATAATCTGTAACTCGTGATTCACGGATCACATTTACTTTAATCTGACCTGGATATTCCAATTCAAATTCAATCTGTTTTGCAATCTCTCTGGCCATAAGTACCATATCATCATCAGATACCTGTTCCGGAACTACCATTACTCGAATCTCTCTACCTGCCTGAATAGCAAAAGATTTTTCAACACCTTTAAACTGGTTTGAAATTTCTTCTAATTGTTTTAATCTGTTTGTATATGTTTCAATTGTTTCTCGTCTTGCACCTGGTCTTGCGGCAGAAATTGTATCTGCAGCCTGAACTACGCAAGCGATTAATGTCTGTGGCTCTACATCTCCATGATGAGCTTCTACTGCATTAATAACAGTTGGTGACTCTTTATATTTTCTACAAAGATCTGAACCAATCTGAATATGTGAACCCTCAACGTCATGGTCAATAGATTTTCCAATATCATGAAGAAGACCAGCTCGTTTCGCCATTCTGACATCAAGTCCGATCTCTCCCGCAAGAAGTCCTGACAATTGTGCAACTTCAATAGAATGTTTTAACGCATTCTGACCATAGCTAGTTCTAAACTTCATACGTCCTAAAAGACGGATAAGCTCTGGGTGAATTCCCGGAACACCAACTTCGATAGCCGCTGCCTCTCCTTCTTCCCTGATCATTGTCTCTACTTCTTTTTGTGCTTTTTCCACCATCTCTTCGATTCTGGCAGGATGGATACGTCCATCTACGATCAGACGCTCAAGCGCAATTCTTGCAATTTCTCTTCTGATCGGATCAAATCCAGATAAAACAACTGCTTCCGGTGTATCATCAATGATAAGCTCGACTCCAGTCAAAGTTTCGAGAGTTCTGATATTTCTTCCCTCTCGTCCAATGATACGTCCTTTCATTTCATCACTTGGAAGCTGTACTACAGAAATAGTCGTTTCAGCAACATGATCCGCTGCACATCTCTGGATAGCACCAACAACATATTCTTTTGCCTTTTTGTCTGCTTCGCTCTTCGCCTGAGCTTCCAGTTCACGTACCATCTTTGCGGTATCATGCTTCACATCATCTTCAACAGTTTTCAACAGATATTCTTTTGCTTGTTCGGAGGTAAGTCCTGAGATTCTTTCTAGTTCCTGTACTCTTTTCTGGCTAAGTTCTTCAACTTTAGCTTCTCGCTGCCTCAGCTGCTCTTCTTTTGCAGTAAATCTTACTTCGCGCTGTTCGATTGCTTCAGATCTCTTGTCAACAGATTCTTCTTTGGCAAGAACTCTTTTTTCATAACGCTGTAGCTCAGATCTTCTCTCTTTTGACTCTTTTTCCAGTTCATTCTTTGTCTTAATAGACTCTTCTTTCACCTCTA
>JAHHTM010000023.1 GCA_020024675.1 Muricomes sp. | reverse complement strand
CTGTAACTATGATTGTCATTCCGTTTCTTTTTCCATATGCAATTTCCTCTGCCGCAGCAATTCCATTGTCACAGGTAATAATTGTGTCAACCCCTTCGTCTAATGCTCTGTCAATCAATGTTTTATTTAAGCCATAGCCATCCTTCATACGATCCGGTATATCTGTGTCTACGATTCCTCCAAGCTGTGATATCCCTTTTTTCAGGATATATGTTGCATTGACCCCATCTATATCATAATCACCGATTATTCTTATTTTGGAGCCCTCCATTATCTTCTCTTTCAGAATTTCCACCGCTTTATCCATATCTTTCATTAGGATTCCGTCGTACAGATCTGCGATCGTACCATTTAGATAAAGATTGATTTCCTTACCCTCTATGATGTCTCTATTTCTGATCAATCTTGCAAGAATAGGAGAAATATTATATCTTTGTGCGATTTCTCCAAATTCTGCCTTTTTCATAGAAACAAACCATCTTTCCATTTTATCACCTCGACCTCTGATACAATATTTATTATTTTAATTTGTAATTGATACACTGTCAAGAATCCCATTTTTTAGGACAAAAAAATAGAGCAATAGTAAAAACCATTGCTCTATTTAAAAAATCGATTTAGATTGTTGTTATAATCTCTGTAATCAGATTTTTAAACTGATCAGCCACGCGGTCAGCTGTTTCCTGTACCTCTGCATGACTAAGTTTTTCAGTAGACATACCTGCTGCCATATTTGTGATGCAAGATATTCCACAAACTTCCATACCCATATGCGATGCTGCTATAGCTTCACACGCTGTACTCATGCCAACTGCATCACCACCTAATGTTCTACATGCACGTACTTCAGCTGGTGTTTCATAGCATGGGCCTGTAAGCTGAATATACACACCTTTTTGCAGTTTTAAGTTTTGTTTTTCAGCTGCATTTTGTATCACATTCTGCATCCGTTTACTGTACACTTCACTCATATCTGGGAATCGTACACCAAGCTCATCCATATTTTCTCCAATCAGTGGACTTGGGATATTCATTGTAATATGGTCTTGAATCATCATAAAATCACCTGGTTTATAGTCAAAGTTAACTCCGCCGGCTGCATTTGTAAGAATAAGTTTTTTTGCACCTAACATGCCCATAAGGCGCGTTGGAAGAACAACATCTGACATCTTATATCCTTCGTAAAAATGAATTCTACCCTGCATGATCACTACTGGTACATTTCCTACATATCCAAATACAAATCTTCCTTTATGTCCTTTTACTGTAGATATTGGAAAATCTTTTATTTCTGTATAATCTATCGTCTGCTCGATTTTTATATCGTCTGCATAATCCCCAAGTCCAGATCCTAAAATCAAAGCTACTTCTGGCTTGAAGTCAATTTTTTTCTTAACACTTTCTACGCATGTTATTAGTTTTTCATACACCGCGTTCATACTAACACCCTCTTTTCTGTTCTTACATATCAACAACTTTTCCAACTATTTTTTTCATCTCATAGTACTGTTTGCTCGTAACAAACAATTTTGCTCCATCTTTTGAAACCAACCCATCATCTGTAAGTTTTTTGATTGCCCTTTGTACCGTCTTTACGCAAAGTCCGGTAGCATTCGATATATGTTGTCTGCTTCCCTTAATATATAAAACACCATTTTTTGCATAGCGTTCATACCGTTCCACAACCAACATAGCAACACGCTCTTCTCCATTTAAGAAAAGAAAGGCCCTGCCTTTTCTTGCATCTTCAAAAAGATATTCTCCTACCCTTTGAGCTTCCTTTTTTAGTGCAACAATATCTTGATTCATCCATCTAGAAAAATCCTTCATTGAAATTCTTACAACTTTACATTTTGTAACTGTTCTAAGTGTTGTTCCGTACGTTGGTTTATCCATGATATATTCCATTCCACCCATGGCATAGACACGGTCAAATCGCATAAATTCATATATTACGCCTTGGAATCTGAAATCCACGGCTTCAATACTTCCTTTAATGATGAAATAGATATAATCTACCGGTGTATTTTCTCTGACAAATACAACCTCTTTTTCCATATCTTCTACGTATAGTTTTTCAATTAGCCAATCAGGAGCTGTTTTAAAATAATCTACAAACTGTTCTGCCCTGCTTTTATCTAATTTCTTTAAAAAAGGCAGTTTTTCGTATAATTCGTCCGATTGCACTTATACACTTCCCCGTTTTTCTCTAAACTAGTTTTTCTAAAATAGATGTACCAATTGTTCCTTCTGGCATATCTACCTGAAAATTATCAGCAATCGATGCGCCAATCACTGCAAACGTATCTACATTTTCCAAGTTTCCACCTTCCAACATTCGTGGAGAATACGAAATAAATGGAACGTATTCTCTTGTGTGATCTGTTCCACTATATGTCGGGTCATTTCCGTGGTCAGCCGTAAGAATAAGAAGATCGTCTTCCTTTAAGTTTTCAAGGAGCACACCCAGATTTTTATCAAATTTTTCAATTTCTTTTGCGTAGCCTTCTACATCTCTTCTATGTCCCCAAAGAGCATCAAAATCAACAAGATTTACAAAGCAAAGTCCTTTAAAGTCCTCTTTTGCAATTTCTATCGTCTGTTCCATACCATGAACAGAACTTGTCGAACGATGTGTGGCTGTAATTCCTTCTCCGCAAAAGATGTCATTGATTTTTCCAACTCCGATCACATCATATCCTGCATCTTTTAATGCATTCAATGCAGTTGCTCCTGTAGGTTTTAATGCATAATCATGGCGATTACTTGTACGTTTAAATTCGCCTTTTTTCTTTCCTACATATGGTCTTGCAATGACACGACCAACTCGCCACTCATCTTTTAATGTAATCTCTCTTGCGATCTCACAACACCGATATAAATTCTGAAGGTCAAACGTCTCTTCATTGCCACATATCTGTAAAACCGAATCTGCTGAAGTATATACAATCATGGCTCCTGTATTTATTTCTTCTTCGCCAAGTTCTTCTATAATTTCTGTTCCACTGGCACTCTTATTTCCAATAACTTTTTTCCCACAGCGCTTTTCAAGTTCTTCGATCAGTTCTTTTGGAAAACCTGTTTCCGTAAATGTTTTAAATGGTTTTTCTGTTTTAATTCCCATCATTTCCCAGTGTCCCGTCATGGTATCCTTACCATTACTTGCTTCTCCCATGCGCATATAACGCCCTATTGGATGTTCAACACCTTCCATTTTTCCAGCCGGATGAAGATTTAAAAAGCCTAATTTCCTTAAATTAGGAATTTCAAGAGTTCCCATTTGATCCAGTATATGCCCAAATGTGTCTACTCCATCATCTCCAAACTTCAAAGAATCCGGCATTGCTCCAATTCCAAGAGAATCAAGTACAATTGTAAAAATTCTTTTATATCGTCTCATTTCACACCTCTGTATTCACTTCATTTTTATGCCAGATTGTTACTACCAAATCCAAGTGGGAGCAGTTCCTCTAATGTAAACACATCATATTTCTCTGCTTCTGTGGCAAGAATAATCTGAAATGTCTTTGGATCACAAAATTCCATCATCACCTGACGGCATACACCACAAGGTGCAGCATACGATGTCAATATGCCATCTTTTCCACCTACAATTGCAATGGCATCAAAATCCTTATTTCCTTCACTGACTGCCTTAAAAAATGCAGTCCGCTCCGCACAGTTCGATGGGGTATATGCAGCATTTTCTATGTTACATCCTGTATAAATGTCTCCATTTTTTGACAAAAGAGCCGCTCCGACTTTAAATCCAGAATAAGGGGCATAGGAAAAATCCAACTGCTTAATTGCAGTATTTATCAGCTGTTTTATTAGCTTTTCATCCATTTTTCAGCCTCCTTAGATTTAATACCCTTGTGCATCCTCATTTCTTACAAGTTTAATGATACGGCTTGTGCCGAGTCTGTCAGCCCCAAGTTCAAGGAACTTTTCAGCATCTGCGAGAGAAGAAATTCCACCGGCTGCTTTCATCTTTACATTTTCTCCTACATGTTTCGCAAATAATTCAATATCAGCAAATGTTGCACCTGCTTTTGAGAAACCTGTAGATGTCTTAATATAGTCTGCACCTGCTTTTGTGACAATCTCACACATTTTGATTTTCTCTTCATCTGTAAGAAGACATGTTTCTATAATTACCTTTAAAATTTTGTTTCCACACGCTGCTTTTAATGTGCGGATTTCTTCTTCAATCAGATCATATTTTTTATCTTTCAGCCATCCTATATTGATAACCATATCAATTTCTGACGCACCATTTTCAATTGCATCTTTCGTCTCAAATTCTTTTGTCTTTGTTGTCATGTAGCCATTTGGAAAACCAATGACTGTACACACAGCAATTTTTCCCTGCATATAGTCAGCAGCTTGTTTTACATAACTTGGTGGAATGCATACAGATGCTGTTTTGTATTCCATCGCTTCATCGCAAATTGTTTTAATTTCCTCCCATGTAGCCTGCTGTGTTAAAAGTGTATGATCCACATGTTTTAATAATTTTTCTGTATTCATTTTATATTCTCCTTTTATATTCTTCTTTCATCATTTTCCTTATCTTCTCTGATCAATTCACGAATTGCATCAACTGCCACCTGAATTGCCATATCTGTATCATGTACAACTGGATTCTCAAGTCCTAATTTTTCCCTTTCCTGATTTGCAACAACAAGGAAACAAGAACCGACTCTTACACGAAGATATCCACCCACGATAAACAATGCAGCTGATTCCATTTCTGAAGCCAAACACCCCATTCTTATCCACGCTTCCCACTTATTCATCAATTCATAACTAACCGGTTTTGTTTCAGGCTCATGCTGTCCATAAAATGCATCTTTGCACTCTACAACTCCAGTATGGAAAGGAAAGCCTTTTTTCTTTGCTGCTTTTACAATTGCATTTGTAACTGTAAGATCTGCAACAGCCGGATACTCGATCGGTGCATATTCTTTTGAAGTGCCTTCCATACGGATTGCACCTGTAGCAACTACAACATCACCACTTTTTACTTCCGTCTGCATCCCACCACATGTTCCAATTCGGATAAATGTATCTGCACCACAACGATATAATTCTTCCATCGCTATAGAAGCAGATGGACCACCGATTCCTGTAGATGTAACGCTTACTTTGACTCCATCAAGCATCCCTGTGTATGTTACATATTCTCTATTATCTGCAACAAGTACAGGATTTTCTAAATACTGTGCAATTTTTGCACATCTTTTCGGATCACCTGGAAGTAAGACATAACGTCCTACTTCCCCTTGTGCCACCTGAATATGATACTGTCTACTTGCATCTTCAGAATAGTTTTTCACTACAATCTCCTCCTATCTTTGACCCTTGTCATAAGGAATACCTTCTGCTTTTGGAGCTCTTGACTTCTTAGAAACGAATACAAGAACTAACAGAGAAATAATATATGGAAGCATATTGTAAACTGTACTTGGTATATTCAATGCTGCCAGTGCATCAAATCCTGTATACACGTTTGACAACGCACGGAACATACCGAACATTAATGCTGCCAATCCGATATTAACAGGTTTCCACTGTCCAAAGATCATAACTGCCAAAGCTAAAAATCCGAATCCGGATACACCATTCTCAAATTTCCACTCACTGACACCTGCTGTAATATATACAAGTCCACCAAGTCCACCAAGTGCTCCTGAAATGATGACACCTGCATAACGCATCTTATATACATTTATACCAACAGAATCCGCTGCCTGGGGATGCTCACCACATGCACAAAGCCTTAAGCCAAATTTTGTTTTATAAAGAACAACATATGCTGCCACAAGTATTAGAAATGCTATAAGCATAAACCAGTTAAACTCAAATCCTCCTATATTGGCAAGAAATGCTTTTCTTGCATTTCTATATTCTACTGTAGATGAAACATTATCTACATTTTCTGCTGTATTGATTGCTCGTACGATAACAACCGCTGCTGCTGCACTTAAAAGGTTAATTGCAGTGCCGACGAGAGTCTGGTCCGCATTAAATTTGATTGCTGCCACAGCAAGAAGTAAGGAACAAAGCATTCCTGCAAGTACACTTGCCAATATGACCAAAAGAATTACAAGAGGTGCCGCCAAATCTCCGGAAAGATATTTCATTGCAAGGGCTCCACCAAGAGCACCTGTTACCATAATTCCTTCTAATCCAATATTGATTACACCACTATGCTCTGAAAAACATCCTCCTAGTGCCACAAGTACAAGAACAGAAGTGAATATTAATGTGTATTGAAGTAATAGTAACATTATGCTTCTCCTCCTTTCTGTTCTTTTTGAAGTTTTTGTTCTTCTTTTTTATCAAGATACTTTACAAACCAGATTTTGAAGAATAGCACAAAACCACAAAGATAAATAATAAATGCTGTAATAAGGTCTGATGTTTGCGCACAGTACATCGTCTTATCGACATATGTTCCACCACTTGTGATATGTTGGATGAAATAAGATGAGAAAATTGCTCCGATTGGATTTACTCCACCTAAAAATGCTGCCGCAATTCCGTTGAATCCCATGGTCGGAATTGTTGTTAACTGAACCATCCATTGTTCGATTCCTGTCAGATAGAAAATAGCTGATCCAAATCCAGCAAGTCCACCTGAAATAAGCATTGTAACAATAATATTTCTTTTTTCTTTCATACCACAATATTTAGCAGCATGCTTATTCATACCTGTTGCTTTTAATTCATAACCAAATTTTGTCTTTTCAAGAAGAATCCAGACTACTACAGCCATAATAACCGCCAGAATCAGCCCAATGGTAACAAACTGATTATTTGAAAAGAATTTATGAAGACCTGCATGTGGAAGAAGTCCTCCTTTATTCACGTTTTCAATCGGAATTGTGTATGGTGCTGTTGGCTGTTTTACAGAAGATAGTAAAACATTAACACTGTAAAGTCCAATCCAGTTCAGCATAATACTTGAAATTACTTCATTTACATTAAAATATGCTTTTAAAACACCTGACAATCCGCCTACTAACGCTGCCATAAGGACTGCTGCAACAAAACAAATATACCATGGAAGTTTTAATGCAACCGCACAATAGAGACTTATCCCTGCTCCCACTACATACTGCCCTGCAACACCAATATTAAATAATCCAACTTTGTATGCAAACAGTACAGATAAAGAACACATAAGTAGTGTAGATGCCTTAACTAATGTTGATCCTAAATATTTTGCTGTAACTGCTGCATTAGGGTAATAAAAATAGTTCTTTAAAATTGCGACAATTGCTTCGCCCGCACCATGAGGGTTAATAAAAAGCAAAACTACATATCCAATGAGCAAACCTATTGCAATACATAATAAGGAAGCGATTATTGTCTGAAAACCATCATTTCTTAAAATACTTTTTTTACTCTTATCATTCTTATTCACCTGTGCTTACCTCCTTTCTCTTTGAACCTGCCATATAGAGACCAAGTTCTTCTACTGTAACTTTCTTAGGATCAAATTCTCCTACGATTTCTCCTTCATACATAACCAAAATTCGGTCAGATACATTCATAACTTCATCCAATTCCAAACTGACTAAAAGAACACCTTTTCCTGCATCTCTTTGTGCCACGATCTGCTTGTGAATATACTCTATAGCCCCTACATCTAGTCCACGAGTTGGCTGAACTGCTATGAGAAGTTCTGGATTTTTGTCAATTTCACGGGCAATGATTGCTTTTTGCTGATTACCACCAGACATAGAACGTGCTTTCGTGATTGCTCCTTGTCCTGAACGGACATCATACTGTTCAATCAATCTATTGGCATATGCACGAATTGCACCACGTTTTAAAAATCCTGCTTTATTTGTGAACTCTGGTTCAAAATATCTTTGAAGAATCAGGTTGTCTTCCAACGAATAATCCAGCACTAATCCATGTTTATGTCGGTCTTCTGGAATATGACTCATTCCATCAACGATTCTCTTACGTATGGATTCATGTGTAATATTTTTTCCGTTCATCGTTATGGTTCCATTTTTCAATGGTTCAAGTCCTGTAAGTCCATGTACAAATTCTGTCTGTCCATTTCCATCAATTCCTGCGATACATACAATTTCGCCTCGTCTTACCTGAAGAGAAACGTTATTGACTGCATTATTTTTATGATGTTTGGACGCAACTGTCATATTCTGAACATCTAAAACAACTTCTCCTAGTTCTACAGGTTTTTTTTCTACAACAAAGTTAACATCTCGTCCGACCATCATGGCAGAAAGTTTTTCCGGTGTTGTATCTTTTACATCTACGGTTCCAATATATTTTCCTTTTCTAAGAACACTGCATCGATCTGCTACCTGCATGATCTCTGCCAGCTTATGTGTAATAAATAAGATACT
This sequence comes from Muricomes sp., assembly GCA_020024675.1. Classification (GTDB taxonomy): domain Bacteria; phylum Bacillota; class Clostridia; order Lachnospirales; family Lachnospiraceae; genus JAHHTM01. The sequence continues at coordinate 1,936 of JAHHTM010000023.1, read as the reverse complement.
TTTTCCTTCCGCCGCCAGGTTCTTCATAATCTGCATCAGTTCCTGAATTTCCTGTGGCGTCAATACTGCTGTCGGTTCGTCAAATATCAGAATTTCATTATCTCTGTAGAGCATTTTCAAAATTTCTGTTCTCTGCTGCATCCCTACAGTAATATCTTCAATCAGAGCGTCCGGATCAACAGCCAACCCATATTTCTCAGAAAGCTCTAACACTTTTTTTCTAGCTTCTGCTTTTTTTAAGAATCCATGTTTCGTTGTTTCCACGCCCAGAATAATGTTGTCGAGGACACTGAAACATTCTACTAATTTAAAATGTTGGTGTACCATTCCAATTCCAAGTTCATTTGCATCATTTGGATTATTGATAGAAACTTTTTTTCCATCTTTTCGGATTTCTCCCTCTTCTGCCTGATACAGCCCAAAAAGAACACTCATCAGTGTAGATTTTCCGGCACCATTTTCTCCTAAAAGTGCGTGAATCTCACCTTTTTTAAGTTGTAAAGTGATATTATCGTTTGCAATAATACCTGGGAAACGCTTTGTAATATTTAACATCTCTACTGCATAATTTTCCATACTTTACACTTCTCCTCTCATTTTATTTTATATCCTGTCCCAGATAAATTTTATCCAATTCATCTTCTTTCATTCATTATTAAAAGGCAGCAGGCTAAACACCTGCTGCCTTACCATTATCAAGCAATAATTTATTTAATACTACCGTAATCTTCAACTTGTATATCTACTTTTGGCATTGCTGTAATATCAGAAGAAACTTTAATCTTTCCATCAAACATATCTTTAACAAGTGCTGCGTAGTCATCTTTTGTAAAGTTCTCGCTCCACTGTGTTGTATCCATTGGAAGTTCTACGTAGTTTTCATCTGGTTTTTCAGATACAAGACCAAGGTTTTCAGATTTTCCGGCATAGTCACTCCATTTACCTTCTTTGATTCCCGTAAGTAAGTTCTTAACTGTAACTTTAAGACCTTTTGTAGCGGATGTAAGTGTAAGTTTATCTTTATACGCATCAATGATTGGAGACTGGTCAATATCAACACCAATTACCTTGCCATTTTCTGTCTTAGCTGCTGACTCTGCTGCTGATGTGAAGATACCTCCACCACATGCAAATACAACCTCTACACCTTTTGTGCCATACCATGTATCCATATATGCTGTAATATCAGCATCACCAAAGAACTGTCCACCACATACATACTCAACTTTGATATCTTTTACAACATCAAGTTCTTTTGCAGCATCATTGATTCCCTGAATATATCCATATCCGAAACGTGTAACAGCCGGTACAGGCATACCACCTAAAAATCCTAAATGTCTATATCCTGATTTTACTGCCATCACACCTGCCATGTATCCTGAAAGTTCTTCAGCATAAGTAGCGCAATAAACATTTTCTGGAAGTTCTGCATCTGTTGCAAGATCCATTGCTATAAATTTAACGTCTGTATATACCGGTGCCTGCTCCTCAATTGCTTTTGCAAAAAGAAATCCTGGTAAAATAACTACAGTTGCATTATCAGCTACTGCCTGATCAATACTTGCTGCTCTTGCTTCATCAGAATCATTTTCTGGTTTGTAGTATGTGAAATCTACATCATTTTCTTCTGCCCATGCTTTTGCAGCCTCATATGTTGTCTGGTTGAAACTCTGATCTGTGATATCACCTGAGTCAGTTACCATGGCAACTTTCATTTCACTTTCCTGCTCCTGTTCAACTTTTGTGTCTTTCTTTCCCTCTTCTTTTTTACCACCGCATGCAACAAGTGATAATGCCATCACTCCTGCCAGTAACATTGCGATTACTCTTTTTTTCATTGTTACTTGCCCTCTTTTTTGATTGTCTCAATCATATTAGCTCATTGTAGCACAAATGTCCTTTTTTTAATTGGACCTTTGTCCTTTATCTTTAT
>JAHHTM010000229.1 GCA_020024675.1 Muricomes sp. | reverse complement strand
GTATAGATATATATTTAAAGAGAGATTTATATACAATCGTTCTCAGGCGGAAATTGCAAAAGTATTAGGTGTTTCACAGATGACTGTTTCAAGAGCCGAGAAAAATATCATTAAAAAGTTTAAAGAAGAATTTCACAGGTAGAAAATGAATAAAAGAGAAAAAGCGGAAAGTCTGTTCAAGGAAGGTTATAACTGTGCACAGTCTGTAATTTTAGCATTTTCAGATGAATTGCCTTTAGACGAAGATACCCTTGCTAAATTAGCATCTTCTTTCGGTGCAGGAATGGGAAGATTACGAGAAGTCTGTGGAGCAGTAAGCAGTATATTTATGATAGAAGGTCTGTTGAATGGGTATATATCGCCAAACGACGATAAAGCGAAAGCTGAGCATTACAGACACATACAGGAATTAGCTGAAGCATTTAAAGAAAAGAATCAAACAATAATATGTCGTGAACTTCTTGGACTTAAAGATGGGCCCTCTGACTATATTCCATGTAAAAGAACAGAAAATTATTATGCTGAAAGGCCTTGTACAAAGTTTGTTGGCGATGCAGCAGAAATTATAGAAAAAATGATATTAAAATAAAAAACCTCATAAGCCTTATTCTATTGTATAAAGCTTATGAGGTTTTATTTATTCATTGTGATACATTCCTGTTTCAAGCATATCTTTACTTATGTTGTAAAGAGGTTTTAATTTATTAAAAATCTTGCAGAAAATATCATCATATATTTTTTCATATGTTTTATGTGCTTTTTTGTCTGGGATAAAAGTATCTTTTATCTGAACCATATTTTCTATGGCTTCATCAATAGTTTTAAATCTGCCGATACCTGTAAATGCAATCAGAGCACTACCGATACCTGTAGCTTCATGAGTCTGGCTTCTATATACAGGAATACCGAACATATCCGCTGTAATCTGGCAGATTTCTGCACTTCTTGAGCCACCGCCCGCAACATAGATTCCTTTTGTTTTGGTACCCATGCGCTTTTCAAGACTGTGCATGCCTTCATAAAGTGCAAAGTTAATTCCTTCGATAATTGCACGATAAATATGTATTCTTGTATGTACATCTGTAAAACCTATTACAGAACCTCTGGCATTTGGTGTAGTAACACCAGGTGTAAAGTATGGCTGGAAAACCAGGCCTTCACATCCGGGTGGAATTTCTTTAAGTCGTTCATTTAAAAGTTCTTCTGCAATAAGTCCCTTCTCTTCAGCTTCACGGACCTCTTTAGCAGCAAATTCCTTTTTGAACCAGGAAATCAGCCAATAACCTCTGTAAACTTCAAATTCAGGATTATATCTGCCTTTGTATGCTGCAACAAAAGGAGGAACAAATCTCTGAGGTTCAACATATTTTTCAGAAGTATATTGGATTGTAGCGGTAGTTCCAAAACTGATTGCCGCTTTTTCTGCTGTTGTACAACCCAGACCTATAGTTTCACAACCTTTATCTGATCCAGTAGCAATTAAAGGAAGTCCGGCAGGTATACCTGTCTCCTCACTTGCCTTTTCTGTTATGTATCCAAGTGTATCTCCGGGATATACCAGCTCACATAGTTTTGCTTTTGGTACAGGAAATAATTTATATAGCAAATTCTTTTTGTCAACCCACTTTGAATTTTTGCTGTCATAAGGCAGATGCCCTATAATATTTGCTGTGCAGTCAATCATTTTTCCGGTAAAACAGAAATTGAAGTAACCGGAAAGCTGCATAAATTTATATGTTTTTTCCCAATTTTCCGGTTCATGTTCACGAATCCAGTTACAATGTGCTACATTATACATATGGTTAGTTAAATTCTCCATACCTGCAAGCTTAAAAAGCGTATGCTGTGTTTTTGTAAAAGGCTGTTCAACACCGGCATCTCGTTTATCCATCCAGATAAGAACCGGTCGTATAGGCTTTCCGTCTTTATCAAGACAGACTTCGGTATCTCTGATTGTAGCAAGACTGACAGCTTGAATATCGTTCCATAAATCTCCTGCTTCATCTTTAAGTTCTCTGGAAACTTTACAGATATTATCCCAGTAGAATTCACCGTGCTGTTCTGCCCATCCCGGATTCAGACTGAAATAAGGCTGATCATATTTAAACTGCTTCTTATAAAGAATATTACCGGAATCATCTATAAGCTCTGCTCTTAAGCTCTGTGTCCCGATATCAAATGTTAGTACAATAGGTTTCATTCTCCAAATCTCCTTCTCACTATTGTTATATCCTCATTTTATCATTGAAATATATGAGGGTCAATGGTATCCTTATTAAAGAAGGAGATTAAAATGGCAGCACCACTTAATGATAATGGAAAAGAAAAAATACTTAAAGTAACTGCACAACTTTTGCAGGAAAAATCATTTTCTGATATATCTCTATCGGAAATAGCAGAGAAAACCGGAATATCAAAAGGTAGTGTATATTATTAATATAAAACTAAAGATGACATATTATGTGATGTTGCAGACGAATATCTGCAACAGGTATATGATGAATTCAGTGAATGGGTAAATAATAAAGAAAAAGATACTTCTCTTCCTCGATTACTGAATTTTTTACTTACAAAGGGAGTTACCGATTCAGCAGAGGGATTGCGTCTTCATTTAACAATGGATGCCGTAGCAGGAAATGAAAGAATCAGGGAAAAACTTCTTCATCGGTATAATATGTTCAGAATGCTTATCGGTGAAAAGATTTCTGAAAGAAAAGGTGATGAAGAAGCAGAATATTATGGCTGGCTTGTTCTTACACTGATTGATGGACTTATGATACAAAGTCTGTTAAATAATGAGGAAATGGATTTAACACGTTTTATTGAAAATTTTATAAAAAATATCGTATAAAAAGACCCGCTTGATTTCATTAAAGAAATCAAACGGGTTTTTTGCTGTGTTATTAAAGTACAAATCCAAGTTGTGAAAGTAAATCTGCTTTTGAATAAGCACCAAGTGTCTTCCATTTTTTATCTCCGTTTTCGTAACGGATGCATGCAGGAATACTCATTACGGCACAATTTGCTGTTAGTTCAGGTTCTTCATCAATGTTTACTTTGCAAACTTTGATTTTTCCTTCGTATTCTTT
>JAHHTM010000228.1 GCA_020024675.1 Muricomes sp. | reverse complement strand
TCTAATTAATTCCTGATCATCTGCTATTAGTACTTTCATCGTATTCTTCCCCCCATCTTATTGGAATAATCACCTTGGTAGTAAAACCATCACTTCCATCAAATTCTACTTTTCCTCTTAGCATCTCAACTCTCTCGATAATATGTTTAAGGCCAAATCCTTTGTGTGGATTCTTGCAACCGATTCCGTCATCTTTAATTAAAATATGTATGTCAGAATATATTTTTGTAAGATCTACTGATATATTATGTGCATGTCCATGTCTGATAGAATTTGTAATGCTCTCCTGTATCACGCGATAAATCGTATTTTCTTCATCTTCATCAAACTTGAGATTTTCTATATCACAATGGAAATCTACATTTGTACTCGTAAGCTGATTCATTTCTTCTATCATCTTCATGATAGCATACTCAAGATTCAATCTTTCAAGAGCGTCAGGTCTTAACTCATTCACTGATCTTCTGACTTCTTTAATACCATTTCTTGCCACCTCAGACAATATATTTAACTGTTCTTTTGTAGATTCAGGTGAATATTCAACCATAGTAATACAAGCATCAATCCCAGCAGACAGACCTGTAAGCGTATGGCCCAAAGTATCATGGATTTCTCTCGCAAGACGATTTCTCTCCTTGGTCTCACCCATCTTCCCCTTAATATTTGCATACTCTTGAAGTTTTACGTTTGCTTCTTGTAATTCCTCGTTTGCAACACTAAGTTGCTTATAAAGTCCCTTTACTTCCTCGATTGTTCCACTTTGCGTTATGATAATACATACACAGAAAAGTAAGAATAGTAAGATGCTGATAGATGTAATCAGATTATCAAATCCATAAAGATATTTTTGCAACGAAACATCATAATATGATATGTAATCCTTAACTGAGAAAAGTCTGTAACTCAATCCCAAAAGAGTGTGGTTCGTGCAAATATAAGTTCCAACACCCAGTACAATCATTGCATAGATACCACGTCCTTCTCTTCTGTAGGAAATCATACTTGCAAACACCCAAAGCAAGATTCCGTTGTAATTAAAATCAAGAAGAATAATAATCAAGATACTCACCACAAAATCTACAATCAGTGAAATCGTATAGCATGTTTTGTCATCTGACATCAAATTCCTTACTTCATAAGAACCAACCAAAATCATTAATAAAGCAGTAATTACAATTAGCAATTCTTTTGGATTCCATGGAATAGACTGTACCTGTTGCAAGTAGGTGCTAGCATTGTACTCAGCACATATTTTATTTGTTGTAATATAAATAAATACTGTAATGCCCATAACAGACAGTATATTAAAGATTAGTAATGCATTTTCTACATATTGTATTTGCTTTTCTTTCATATTTGTACCTATTGCCAGTCAGAAATACTATGATTTTCCAAAGTGCCTTTTGTAATCAACTTTACCGGAATACTAAGACATTTCTCAACCTCTTTTCCCTCTAGAAAATCATATGCTGTCTTGGTTGCCATTCTTCCTATTTCAATCGGTGACTGTGCACTGGTTGCCCACATAGTCCCTTCTTTAATCATCTGCTTCGCATCTACAGAACCATCGATTCCGTAGACCAGAACATCCTCAAAAACCTTTCTTGACTCCATCGCCGCAATTGCACCTAGTGCAGTAGGATCGTTAGCGCCAAAGACAACATCAAATTCTTTTCCCTCATTAAGAATCTCTTTCATGATATGCATTGCTCCTTCTAGTTCTGGAGGCGTTGCTCTTTGTGCTACCACTTCAAATCCCGGTTTTTTTTGAATAGTATCCATAAATCCTTTTACCCTTTGTTCTGTAGACACCACCCCAGTATGATCAAGAATTATAATCTTTGCATTTTTTCTTTGCTTGATCATATCGTTTGCACACTGTACTCCTGCACTATAATTATCCGACATGATCGTTGACACTACCAAATCCTCTCTATATACTCCAGTGTCCACAACAAATACAGGTACTCCCTCTTTTTTACATCTTTCAAGAGCCGGAGTTACTCCCTTCCAATCAACAGGATTTAAAAACAGTACTTTAATTCCTTCATCCAGCATATCATAAATCTGTTCATTTTGTTTCTTCTGATCCTGAAAAGGATCTCTTGAAATAAGAATATCTCCATTCGCCTCAATTGTTTCCTGTATGTTATCATTTAGTACTTCAAAATAGGAATTATTCATAGTCATGTAAGTAGCCCCAAAAACAACTGTTTTCTTACTGTTTAACTGCTCCTCCTTGTATATAATAAAACTCGTAACAACAGCCATGATCAAAATGGGAATCCCTATAAGCAACTTTCTTTTTCTTCTGTCCACAATTGTCCTCCAAATCTGCTACCTTATTGCGTTTCATTCTTACACCCTTTTCAAGTGCGAAACCTATTAACGTTCCCAAAAAACACAGGACCTCTACAGGCTTTCCCTGCCTATAAAGGTCCCGTTACTCTTTCAAAATAATTCTTTTACCGCAGGGTAAATCTTCTTAAATTCCTGATATCTCTCTTCGTATTTTTCTACAAGTTTCGGATCTGGTTCAACCGTATGAATCACTTTTACAATATGATCAGCTGCAGCCTCAACAGTTTCATATTCTCCGCACCCTACTGCTGCCAACATTGCACCTCCAAGTGCCGGTCCTTCTTCACTTTCAATCACATCTACCTTAAGGTTCATTACGTTAGAAATAATTTTTTTCCATAATGAACTCTTCGCTCCGCCACCACAAATTTTTGTTCTTTCAATCTGGATTCCAAGACTCTTTGCAACTTCCAGTGAATCCCGAAGGCCAAATGCGACTCCTTCCAAAACAGCCTGTGTCATTTCCTCTCTCGTCGTATCCATAGACATTCCTATAAAGAGTGCTCTTGCATTTGGATCATTGTGAGGTGACCTCTCTCCCATAAGGTAAGGGAGATAAAACACCTTATTCTCTCCAAGTTTCGTGATTCCATCCTGCTCTGCCCCAAAATCACTGGTTTTTAAAATATTTTCAGTCCACCATTTATTACAAGAAGCAGCGCTTAGCATACACCCCATAAGATGATAATGCCCATCTGCATGAGCAAAAGAATGTAATGCATTATTATTATCAACTCCAAACT
>JAHHTM010000227.1 GCA_020024675.1 Muricomes sp. | reverse complement strand
CCATCCAGGAAGCTTTTATGGTCTTCCACAGTCACCACAGCTTTTTAAACAATTATTAATGTGTTCAGGCTATGACCGTTATTTCCAGATTGCAAAATGTTTCCGTGATGAAGATCTTCGTGCCGACAGACAGCCGGAATTTACACAGATTGACATGGAATTATCTTTTGTAGATGTTGATGATGTTATTGACGTAAATGAGCGTTTCCTTGCGAAACTTTTCAAAGAAGTACTGGATGTTGATGTAAAACTTCCAATTCGTAGAATGACATGGCAAGAAGCAATGGATCGTTTCGGTTCTGACAAACCAGATCTTCGTTTTGGTATGGAACTTGTTAACGTAACAGATGTTGTAAAAGATAGTGAATTTGCAGTGTTTAAAGGAGCTATTGAAAATGGTGGAACTGTACGTGGTATTAATGCAAAAGGACAGGGACAGATGCCACGTAAGAAGATTGACAAACTTGTAAGTTTTGTAAAAGATTATGGCGCAAAGGGTCTTGCGTATATTGCAATTCAGCCAGACAATACAATCAAATCATCTTTTGCCAAATTTATGACAGAAGATGAGATGTCAGCTTTAGTTAAGGCTATGGATGGAGAAGCAGGAGACCTTCTTTTATTTGCAGCTGATAAGAACAAAGTTGTATGGGATTCTCTTGGAGCACTTCGTCTTGAACTTGCAAAACAGATGGAACTTCTTGATAAAAATGAATATAACTTTGTATGGATTACAGAATTTCCGCTTCTTGAGTGGAGTGATGAGCAGGGACGTTTTCTTGCAATGCATCATCCATTTACAATGCCAATGGAAGAAGATCTTCAGTATATCGATACAGATCCAGGAAGAGTACGTGCAAAAGCATATGATATTGTACTTAATGGAAATGAGATTGGTGGAGGAAGTATCCGAATTTATCAGAACGAGGTTCAGGAAAAAATGTTTGAAGTTCTTGGATTTACCAAAGAACAGGCTTACGAGCAATTTGGATTCCTTCTTGATGCATTCAAATATGGAGTACCGCCACATGCAGGTCTTGCATATGGGCTTGATCGTCTTGTTATGCTTATGGCAAAAGAAGATAGTATCCGTGACGTTATGGCATTCCCTAAAATAAAAGATGCATCTTGTCTTATGACAGCGGCACCAAGTGTAGTAGATGACAAACAAATGGAAGAGTTAGGACTTCAAAATCGTGTAGTAGAAGAATAGAAGGTTTGATGCTTATTAACAGACAGACTGCAGAGGTGGTCTGTCTGTTAATTTTTCACAATTTAAAATTAAGATATGCAATCTTAAAATAGTAAAAATTAAATATATAATTAAAAAAATAAAAAAAATTCAAAAAAGTGTTGACATTTATATAGAGGTATAGTATAGTATGTATTGTTCCAGTGAGGAACACAAACAACAAACGCGATAGTGGCTCAGCTGGTAGAGTACGACCTTGCCAAGGTCGGGGTCGCGGGTTCGAACCCCGTCTATCGCTCTTACAAGTACTAAGACTTGATCTTAGTACTTTTTTTGTTATCCAAAAGAAAAGTTGACACCTGTTTTTTTTGATGATATAACAATGTATAGTATGCTTAGAAGATGACAAAGGACGGAATATCCGATTCCTCCAGAACGATTACGAGGAAAGGAGAACGCATGGAAAGACGGACACAGCCGGTTGGATTCCTGATTAAACAGATTAATAATATTTTTGAAAAAGATTTAAATGAGAAGTTAAAAACAATTGGTATTACGTCATCTCAATGCGCAGTACTGGATTTTTTATTTCATGCAAATCAAGAAGAAGTAAGCCAGCGTGATGTAGAGAGAAACTTAAGTCTCAAAAATCCGACCATTACAGGTCTCTTAAAGAGATTGGAAGAAAAAGGATTTATTTTTTGCGTTCCTAACGCAAAAGATAAGAGAAAAAATAATATTTACCTTACAGAAAAGGCATTTGATATCCAAAGACGTATGGAAGCAGATCGTAAAAAGTTGGATAAAGAATTGACAAGAGGGATGAGTAAAAAAGAAATACAAGTACTCATACGAGGCCTGGAAAAATTGTTATATAATATAGCAGAACCATAAGATAAATAATTTAGAAAACAGTCCCTTAAAGGGGAAAGGAGAATACATGAGCTACGCAGATAAAGTGTTTATTGATATGTGCAAGGACATTATTGAAAATGGTACAAGCACAGAAGGAGAAAAAGTACGTCCGGTATGGGAGGATGGGACATCAGCCTATACGATTAAAAAATTTGGTGTAGTCAATCGCTATGATTTATCGAAAGAATTTCCTGCATTGACACTTCGTAAAACAGCAATCAAAAGCTGTACAGATGAAATGCTTTGGATCTGGCAGAAAAAATCCAATAATATTAATGAATTAGGGTCTCATATCTGGGATAGCTGGGCGGATGAAGAAGGATCTATCGGTAAAGCATATGGTTATCAGATGGGAGTAAAACATCAGTACAAAGAAGGTATGATGGATCAGGTCGACAGAGTGATTTATGATCTTAAGAACAATCCATATAGCCGACGTATTATGACAAACATTTATGTACATCAGGATCTTCATGAAATGAATTTATATCCATGTGCATACAGTATGACTTTCAATGTCACGAAAGAAAAAAACAGTGATAAACTTACACTAAATGGTATTTTAAATCAACGCTCTCAGGATGTATTAGCAGCGAATAACTGGAATGTATGTCAGTACGCAGTCCTTATGCATATGCTTGCACAGGTTTGTGATATGAATGTAGGAGAATTTGTTCATGTGATCGCTGATGCTCATATTTATGATAGACATATTCCAATGATCAAAGAATTGATTTCAAGGGAACCTCTGCCGGCACCAAAATTCTGGTTAAATCCAGAAATAAAGGATTTTTATCAATTTACAAAAGATGATGTAAGGTTAGAGGGGTATGAAACACATCCACAGATTAAAAATATTCCAATCGCGGTATAAGAAAAGGAGAATAATATGAATTTAATAGTAGCTGCAGATAAAAACTGGGCAATTGGATATCAAAATAAATTACTTGTAAGTATTCCATCAGATATGAAGTTTTTCAGAACTATGACAACTGGAAAAGTTGTAGTTATGGGA
>JAHHTM010000226.1 GCA_020024675.1 Muricomes sp. | reverse complement strand
ATTTTCCCAGTTCGTGATCCCATTGATTTTTTTCCATAACCTTTCGCATAAAATAATATAAATCCTGCATCTGAACATCGATTCTGACATGTTCGAAATTAGTAATCACAGCTCCCATTGATGTAAGAAGAACATTATGGTAATTATAATCTCCATGAACCAGAGTTTTTTGTCTTACACTGTCTGTGTATAATTCTTTACACCCTGAATTTTCTAATCTTTTGGTTGTTTTTTCCGCAAGATCATACATCTTTTCAAAATTTTCCAGATATAGAAATTCAAAACTTCCTTTAGAAACTCTTTTTCTCATATAATTTCGCACTTTTTTCATTTCACGATTATGCCTTAAAAATTCATCTTGCAATGATTTTCCTATCAATAAATTTGATGCTTTGATACCCTCTTGATCTTCCGAAATTATTTCTTTTCTTTCCCATTTCCAGTCTTTATGAAGTTTTGCAAGTTCTGACACCGCACAAAGAATTTCCTTTTCATTTCTGACATCACATTCCTTACCAATAAACCAGTTCTTCATCATGAAATCCTTTCCATATCGGGACGTGGTTATCAACTTTCCCTCTTTGTTATAGATTGGAATGTCTGCTTTGATTTTCTTTGTTTGCTCAAGCTCACTGAGAATTTGATACAGCAAAAGGGCACGCCTGTCTGAAACTTTCGTTTCTTTTAACAGCATCGTACCCTCTTTTGTATCGCAAAAAAACGCACCTCTTATCTTACGGGTGCCTTTTATTCCCAAGTCATATTGTTCTAGGATCTCTAATTCATATTCTTTCATGGCTGCCCCCTGTTCCTACAATTCATAACTCTTTTTAATGTATGAAGGGGACAGCCATAGTATGCTATATCGCCAATTTTTCTTTTACATATCCAGCTAATTTTTCTTTCGTATTCATATCTGGATAATCAATTACAAATTCAAGGAGTTCAGAAAGCATTTCTCCCATCTCACGGCCCGGCTTCATGCCAAGCTCTTTTAAATCTGTACCGGTAATGGCCAGTTGTCGTAATGTAACACAATCATCATTTAAAATTGTTTCCTGATACAATTCACGCATGGCAATAATATTTTCAATCTTTTCGCGTCTCTTATATGGACTTTGCGCTTTCACATCAGCCAGCCGTACTGCCAGATAATATGGGAACAGATCTACTCCGATCCTGTTCATTGCACGACGTACATTCTGTGGTGTTGCCTCTATTCTATAATCATGATAACACACAAGACGTGTTACTTTTTTGACCGTATCATTATCAAATTTCAATCGTCTCATTACTGTTCTTGCAATTTCTTCACTTACAATTGCATGTCCTTTAAAATGATCGATACCTTTATCATCTGTTGTTTTCATCATAGGTTTTCCCATATCATGAAATAACATCGTAAGACGAAGTATTTTATCTTTTTTGACATTGCGAAGAGCCTGAAGCGTATGGTCTGCTACATCATATTTATGATGTGGTGTATTTTGAGTCACTCCAACCATCGCATCCCACTCCGGAAGGATCACCTTCGTTATCCCAAGAGTGTATGCATCCTGAAGCATCTCCGGATGATCTGAGATAAGGAGTTTCACAAGTTCCGCCTGTATTCTCTCTGCACTGATATTTATAAGATTTGGTGCTAAATGCTCGATTGCACGTGCTGTCATCGGTTCTATCGTACACGCAAGTTGTGCCGAAAACCTTACTGCCCGCAGTATTCTTAATGCATCTTCTGAAAATCGCTCTGTTGGATTCCCTACACAACGAATCAGATGATGATTCAAATCTTTCATTCCTCCAAAAACGTCCACCAAGCGTGCTTCATCGTTATATGCCATGGCATTTATAGTAAAATCTCTACGTTTTAAATCTTCCTCAAGATTTTTAGTAAATGTAACTTCCTTCGGATGTCGGCTGTCGTCATACTGTCCATCTATTCGATATGTTGTAACCTCGTACCCTTCTTTTCCGATCATAACAGTCACAGTTCCATGCTCAATTCCAGTATCCACAGTTCTTCCAAAAAGTTCTTTGATTTCTTCCGGCTTAGCAGAAGTTGTAATATCCCAGTCTTCTGGTTTTCTGCATAATATGGAATCTCGAACACATCCTCCAACTGCGTATGCTTCATGTCCATGCATCTGTAAATTATTTATAATGGAAACCACATTGTTAGGTAAATCTATTTTCATATACTGGTCCTTTCAATATCCATTTCACGTGTCTGACAAGTAAATATTATAACTTGTCGTGGCTGTTCTCTCAACCATTTTAAAGTAGATTTTAATCTTTTATCATCATAAAATGCAAATGCTTCGTCGAATATAAGAGGTAACGGTTCTTCAAACAAGATTTCTGTTACCGCCATACGCAGTGCGAAATAAATCTGCTCCACAGTTCCTGCTGACACACGTTCCACCGCAATTCTTCGTCCCTCATAAAGCAAAGACATTTTCATATCATTATTTACAAACAGGTCTGTATATTTTCCATTCGTAATATTAGAAAGGATCTCGGATGCTTTTCTGTTTAGAACAGTTCCAAAACCACTACTCATTTTCTCTGCTGCCTCATTTATCTTCTGTTCCGCAAGCTCAAGAGCACAACTTTTTTTTTCACAGTTTTTTTCCTGTTCATCAGGCTCTCTTAATTCTTCTATCTGTTCTAAAATATTCTGATACTCAGTATATTTTTCTTTTCCTTCCTCTGACAGATGCGCTTTTCTCCACTTTTGCTTTCTAATCTGTTCTTTGATTTTTTCTTCATCCAACCTTTTATTTTTCTCTTCTTTATGAGGTTTCTTTTTTAATCTGCTATTTTGTAATAATCCTATACAGATACACACTATGCCAGGCAGAAAAAGCCATTTTGTAATTAATTGTACAAAAGGTCCTGGCTCAAAAAAGCCAAAAGTTTTTAATGCCATAAATAAAACCCACACAAATAGACAGCTAGCCCCAATAAAAACAAACGGACCACTTTTAATCCTTTCACGCTCACTTTGATCACTCGTCTTTTGTACCTGTCTTTGCATATCAGAAAGAATTGTTTTCAGATTCTGCAATTCTACTTCTGTTCTTTCAAGATCCTGTTTGATTTTTTCTATGTCTTTTGTCACATATTTACATTC
>JAHHTM010000225.1 GCA_020024675.1 Muricomes sp. | reverse complement strand
CATAATAGGCATTTCGATATCTAAAAATATGATGTCAATGTCTTGTTTATTTAAAAGATCCAACACTTCTTTTCCATTTTCTGCTTCACCACAAAAATTGAGATTCCATTCATCCCATAAAATGATTTTTTTTAGTCGTTGGCGAATAAAATACTCGTCATCAGCTATTAATACATTATAGTTCATCTTTAAAATCCTTTCTTAAAGGTAAAGTTATAGTTACAATACATCCAACAGGAACACCATGTTCTATAACTAGACCATAGTTTTTTCCAAAATAGAGTTGAATTCTCTGATTAATACTCCAAATACCAAAATGATGCTTATCCCCCTTAAATTTCTTAATGTCATTTTCTACAAATCCTTTCCCATTGTCAGATACAATAATTTTAAGCTGCTCATTTTGTTCAAAAACATTTATTTTTATTATACCTGGATATGTAATTTCTTTAATACCATGGTAGATACTATTTTCTATCAATGGCTGCAATAGTAGTTTAATACATGTATAGTTAAGCAATGATTCAGGACATTCAATTTCATAGGTGAATTTATGATAATATCGAATTTCCATGATGTGCAGATATGCTTCGGTAAGAGAAAGTTCTTCTTTTAAGGTAATAAGGAACTTCCCTTTACAGAGACTTGTTCGATAAAAAGTGGAAAGATTCATAACAAGATTGATTAAATTTTCCTTTTCATCAAGTTCTGCAAGTGCACAGATGTTATCCAAAGTATTATATAGAAAGTGAGGATTTACCTGCTGTTGCAGTAGGTTAAGTGAAAGTCGATCTTTTTCTTTCTGTGCTTTCACTACGGAATTTTTTAAATCTTTTTGCGAAAGAATCATTTTATTAAATTCATCATACAAAAGGTTGATATCAGTGTCATTTGCAGGTGAATTGATTGTGGTCCAAAATCCGTTTTTTACTTTAAAAATATGGCGGATTAAGTCATATATAGGGGTGGTTACATTGTTAGCAAGTTTTTTTGAAATAAAAGAACAACATATTATACACAGCGTGGTTACGAGTATCGTTATAATGACGGATGAATAAATTGGGGAATAGTAGATCGAAGGTTTTATTCGATCTATTATGTACCAGTTCAATTCGGGAATATATCTTGAAAATACTATATAGTGTGGTGAAACTGTTTTCGTGTTGATTTTTCCTATCATTTTTTTTATAGGTGTGAATGATTCCAGTTCAAGACTTCCATCACTACTTTGCACGATCCCTTTTTCATTAGTTATGAATATCTGACTGTCTAAGGTTGCTTTATCTAGATAGATATCGTGTATAGAAGCTTCACTAATAGATAGTTCAATATAACCTATTTTTTCTCCTGTTTGCAGACTATAAAATGGCTGTTGAAAAGAAAGTAGATGTATATCAGGAGTTTTTTTGTAAATATCATGTAGTTTATGGGTGAACCAAACAGGTGCATTTTCCTCATGAATAGTATTGTTGGATTGATATTGACTACCATATGTAGACACTAATAAATGCTTGTCTAGAGAAAAAAGGCTCACAGAATAAATGAATTTGTTTGATTGAATAATGTTATTTATTTTTGTTTCTAAATTTTTTCGATCGGACGGAGAAAAAAAAGAGGGATGCTGGTTATATAATTTTGTCTTTTTTTGGATGGCATCATCTATAATAAGTGTTTTTGAGAAATTTACAGTAGAGGAGAGGTAAAAATCTAATTGTGCAGAAATATAATTTAGTTGCACCATGACATTTTGAGAAGCGGTTTTTGAAAATATGTATTGAATAATTATGGAAAAGCTCAAAAACATAATTAGTATAAAAAAAGCAGAAACTCTAAGCATATTTGTTCGTACTTTGTACTTAATAGATTGCTTTGCTTTGTTGTTCATGACTATATACTCCTAGTGATTGAATTCGTATGTTTAGTTTAGTATATTTGAAAGTAAAAGTAAATCAAAGACGTGTAAGATATGTAAAATATACAAAAAATATAGAATACGACCATTTGAATTATCAAGAAAATTATATAGAATAGGGATATCAAAAAAAGAACGGAGAAAAAATTATGAAGATGAAAAAAATTACCGCATTGCTGTTAAGCACAGTTCTTTGTGTGAGTGCACTTTCGGGGTGTGGGAACACAGAGGGAAAGGAAGGAAAAAAGGATGATGGAATCACGATTCGTCTGTTGACCAGAATGGCTGGAACATCTCAACAAGTTGAAATTTACAACGATATTCTTGATGAATTTAAGGAAAAACATCCAGAAGTAACCATAGTAGATGATTCACAAGGAGATGAATCAGCATTTAACAATATTTTATCTACAGATATTGCTTCTGGAAATATGGCAAACATTTTCCGAATCCAAGGAGTAGCAAATCTTTCAGAATATATTGATAATGGTTTGATTTTAAATGTGCAGCCGTATCTTGATGAAGATAAAGAATGGGGAAGCGGATTTACAGAGGGAGCATTATCTTATTATCAAGTTCCAGGTCATGAAGGAACTTATGCGATTCCAATGGAGTCAGGACTAATTGGTGTTTATTATAACGAAAAACTTTTTAAAGAAGCAGGAATTAATAAGTTCCCAGAAACATGGAATGAACTCCTAGATGCAGTTAAGAAATTAGATGCAAAAGGTGTTATACCTATCGCAATGGGTGCTCAAAGCACATATACAGCAGGACATTTACATAACCAGATTTTCTATAAATGGCTTGGAACAGATGCTGCAAAAGCATTAGGTCAAAGAGAAATGAAATGGACAGATAAAGGTGTTGTAGAAACCTTTGAGAAAATTAAAGAACTTATCGATGCAGGTGCGTTTGATCCAAGTGCAGCAGGAATTACAGATGATATTGCAATGACACAGTTCCAGCAGGGACAGGCAGCTATGGTGATTACAGGTCCATGGAATATCAGTGTACTTACAGATAAAGAAAAGACTTTAGTTGCAGGTGATGTAAAAGTTGCAAAATTCCCATACTTTGAAGAAAAACCAGAATTTAAAGGGGAAGATATGCAGACATTAAGTCCTTATATGATAAGTGGAAAATTGGAAGGCAAGGAACTTGAACTTACGATGGAACTTGTAAAAATGCTTACAGATAAAGAAGCTGCGAAACGTTTTGCAGAAGAAACAGCCTTCCTCATTCCAAGAACAGATATAGATTTAGATGAGTC
>JAHHTM010000224.1 GCA_020024675.1 Muricomes sp. | reverse complement strand
GTAATTATGATTAAACTTATTGCAAGTGATTTAGATGGCACACTGTTGCAGGATCATGCTCAGGAACTTTCCCCACGTGCCCTTTCATTAATACATCAGCTCTCTGAAAAAGGGATTCACTTTATCGCAGCAAGTGGTAGACAATATGATAATCAGATTCGGGTCTTTGAATCTATCAAAGATGAAATTTCATACATTGCTGAAAACGGTTCGATTTGTCTGCACCAAGGAGAAGTAATCTCCCGCACTTGCATTCCACCAGAATTATGCAAAAAAATTATTGATGAGATCAAACGAGATAATCGTTTTGAAATTGTAGTTTCTCAACAACAATCTTGTTATATAGAAGACCGTAATCCTGACTATGTTCATCTTGTGAAAGATATCATGAAAAATACAACCGAGGTTGTGAAAGACATTCGCACAATCTCAGGTCCTATACTTAAAATCGCTATCTGTAATATGACAGAAAGTGATGAATCATTTCTAGATTATCTTGATGAACTTCACCACATATTCAAGGACGAAATAAAAATTGTCACTTCCGGAAATGTATGGATTGATTTCATTGCTCCTGGTTCTAATAAAGGGACCGCACTTTCCGCTTTCATGGATCTTTTTCATGTTACTCCAGACGAATGTCTGGTGTTTGGCGATCAGTACAATGATATTGAAATGCTTAAATCAGCCAAGTACAGCTATGCTATGAAAACATGCGCTCCAGGTGTTGAAAAATATGCTGCCTATCAGACAGATTGTGTAGAAGATGTCCTTGAATCACTTTTGGAAACGTTGTAAATATAAACTCAAACGCAAAAAGCGTAACAGTGATACTACTGTTACGCTTTTAAATTAGATTTTATTCTCAAATATTCTTTTTAAAGATTCTTCATATGGAGCTTTAACGACTCCGTATTCTGTTACGATTCCCGTGATGAGTTCATGATCTGTAACATCAAAGCATGGATTAAACACATTCACCTCTTCTGGTGCCATCCTTTTTTCATACCACATCTCTGTAATCTCATCTTCGGACCGCTCTTCAATTGGAATCTCGCTTCCCGAAGCAAGTGTCATATCGATGGTAGAAGTCGGTGCACAAACATAAAATGGTACATCATAATATTTGGCAACTGCTGCGACTACAGAAGTTCCTATTTTGTTTGCAGTATCTCCGTTGGCTGCAACTCTGTCACATCCTACAAACACTGCCTGCACAAGTCCCTTTTTCATAACCATGCCTGACATATTATCACAGATAAGTGTGACGTCCAATCCGGCATTTTTCAGTTCAAACGCAGTAAGTCTTGCTCCTTGTAACAAAGGTCTTGTTTCATCTACAAATATGTGAAAATCATATCCTTTTTCATATCCAAGATACATAGGTGCAGTAGCCGTCCCATATTTTACTGTTGCAAGACGTCCTGCATTACAGTGTGTTAAAAGACCATCTCCTGGTTTCACAAGAGTAAGTGCATATTCTCCTATTTTGCGGCAGACTTCAATGTCTTCCTCTCTGATCTTCAATGCCTCTTTATGAAGAAGCTCTATTACTTCTGAAACAGTACCTTTGCAATTATTTGCAACAACCTTTTCCATTCTGTCTAAAGCCCAAAATAAATTTACTGCCGTAGGTCTTGAAGTAGCAAGATATTCTTTCACTTCATGAAATTTACTTTGAAATTTTTCCATTTCGTCTGTCTGCTCATCTTTTACGAGAACATAGATTCCTATTGCTGCTGCGACTCCAATTGCAGGTGCTCCTCTCACTTTTAGAAGATAGATTGCATCCCAGATTTCTTTTGCCTTTGTAAGATAAAGCATTTCTATCTTATTTGGCAGTTTCGTCTGATCAACAATAGCAAGAGCCCCTTTTTCTTCATCTAGATATACGGTCTCAAAATCTGTAATATTATTCATTATTGATCCTTCTTTTCAATCTCCATGATCATATTTACTCGTCTTTCATGACGTCCGCCTTCAAATTCTGTATTAAGCCATGTTTCAACGATCATCTTCGCAAGTTCTGCTCCAACTACTCTTGCTCCAAATGCAAGTATGTTACAATTATTGTGCTGTCTTGCCATTTTTGCTGTGTATGGTTCACTGCAAACTGCAGCACGAACACCTTTGACTTTATTCGCTGCAAGTGAAATACCAAGTCCTGTTCCACAAATAAGAATTCCTTGTTCTACTTCTCCTGATGCAACTGCACGGCCAACTTTTTCTCCATACATTGGATAATCACAACTATCTGTTGTATAAGTTCCATAATCTACAACTTCATGGCCTTTCTCTTTTAAAAAGTCTATAATTTCTGCTTTCAGTTCTAACGCTGAATGGTCATTTCCAATACCAATTTTCATTTGTATGTTCCTCTCTTTTTATCTATCATTCATATTAGAGTTTATCATAGAATAAGATTTTTCACAAGAAGTTCGATTCTCTCTTGCTCATATAATCTCTTTTTGCCTCTTTCCAGGTATTTTATCAATTTTCTGTTGCTGTAAAACATTTATATACTAAAAACTAATGCATTTACTACTGAAGCACATCCATCTGACTCTGACTCATACTGAACGCACTTGCAATTTTACTGCTCCACCTGCTTAACATTTTAATTCTTTCGCTATTTTATCTCCTATATTCTTCCCAATAGTAGGGAACAAAGAACAGTATATATTTCAAAAACAAATATGTAATCAAAGAATCCTGCTAACGTATGATATCTATTAATCAATTCTATCAGATATAAAATTATAAAAGATATGGCAATTAATACTTCTCCAGTAAGAAACAAATATCCATAAATAAGAATACTTACTGCTATAGAGAATATTTCCAGCTTTTTTCCTATCCGAAACAGCCAGCTTTTTAATTTTGATCTTTTATAATTTTCTAAAAAATGGTCATTTCTATTGATAATAGAATCCGCCACCTCACCAATAGCAAATATTACATAATTTATATAATAAAGAAAGCTTAGTAAAAACAAAGTTTTGTTATCAGTAAATATGTAAAATCCAGGATGTTTCAAAGCTCTCATTTCTAAGAATAGTGCGAGCATTCCTACCACAATTCTTAGCAGACAATTTACCATAACTCGCTTCTTGAATTTATATCTTTCTTTCATATCCTGTACCGGATTTGTTTGGTTTTCTTGAACTACTAAGTATCTATCCAAATATTTATATG
>JAHHTM010000223.1 GCA_020024675.1 Muricomes sp. | reverse complement strand
GTCCTGTCAAATATTTAAAGTTTGCAACAAAAAAATTGGCATACTTAAAATAAAAAAGACATCCTACACTTATCACTATTGAGATTACACTATAAATTTTTGCCTTTCTTGTACCGCGGAACTTTTCGATCAATAACGCAAAAACGTATCCTTGTAAAATAGATCCTATCATTAACAATACATACTTCGGTTCCCCCCATGCATAAAAGAGAAGGCTGCTGATAAAAAGTACAGCATTCCTTCCCTTTTTTGGAGTAATAAAATATACCAGAAGTACGATAGGTAAAAAATAGTATAAAAATGGTATACTTGAAAATATCATATTTTTTCCTTACCTGCCGTTTTTATTTTTATTCGATGGCTGCTTCTACACTGATCTTGGCACCATCTAAAGCTTCTACTGCTTTTTCTTTAAATTCATCAAGAATCCCATTTTCACCAAAAGCTGTCAGAACATATTTATCTGAAACTTTTATGAGCAACATCTTCTGTGGTGCGCCACACAACCATTGTCGTGCGGATAATTCTTCTTTTATGTTTTCAATAAATGTATCCATTTTAACATCATTTTTAATTTTATAAACTGCACCGGTGAACAAATTAGCGTTCATCATATGCATCATACTTGCCGCTTCCTCTATATGATCCACTTCACTTTCTGGCAGCCCCAAGTTAAATAATTCATCTTTTTTACTAATATCAAATTCCCCGGGTTCATCTTCTTTTACATTTTCAAAATCTCCACCCATATATGGAAATTCTATTTTATTTCCTGTTTCAACAACAGTTTTTAACACATCAACCGCTGACTCATATTCATTGGATTCTTTTTTATCACCACACGCTGTAAGTGAAAAAATCAACATTCCTGTCAAAATCGTCATAATTATTTTTTTCATATCAATCTCCTGTTTTGTTTTTAAGGTATTATTTTTCAAATGCCTTCAATGTAGCTCCGATACTTGCTTCTGTCATTGTGAAATAGTCGTCAAAATTGGCAACATTTTCATCCGGCATCCCTGCCTCGAGCCACTCAAAGAAAAGAGAGGTACTCATCCATACGTAAACTTTAACTATAAAATGCTTTTTATCTTTTGGAATTCTTTTTGCCTCTTCTCTCGCATTTATATGCCTTTCTACAATGGGCGTGACCATCTTAGCTATAAACTGTTCGTATAGTTTTCTATGATTTTGATCATATGCGTGGAGAATCTTACGCCTGTTTTCATAAAAGAATCGGAAAATATGTAGTTCCTGTGCTTTCCATCCATCCGAAGGCAGCGGTTTACTATCAAGATAGGATTCTATACTTTCCCCAAGATACCATTCAAGAAGGTCATATATATCATAAAAATGATAGTAAAAAGTCTGTCTGTTGATCCCACATTTTTCCACAATCTTTTTTACCGTAATCTGATCTATCGTGTGTTCTTCTAAAAGTTCTCCTAGCGTTTGTGCTATTGCATGCTTTGTCGTTTGACGCATAATAGTATCCTTGCCCCCCTGCTAAGATATTATTCCGCTTTTTCTGTGTCTTCATCTGTCTGCTGCACCGATGTTTCTTTTGTTTCTATTGTAGTACCGTTCAAAGAAAGAACTATATTGCTTTTCTCACCTTTTTTGAACTCAATCGTAACTTCATCACCTACATTGTATCTGATAATATCAATGTAATCTGCCACAGATACATCAAATATATCATCCATTCCTTCGAGCATCACATAAAAATGTGAATTTCCATCAATGACGCCCTGCGCAATTTTTGTAATCTTCGCTGTTATCTTTTCAATCTCGCGACTATCTTCCTCTTCTGTTTTAATTCCATTTTGGTACATGAGTTTTGAATATGCTTCTTCACATTCGCTTACAGAATTACCAATAGCTACTATCTGGTATTTCTGAACGTTAACCATAGCGTATTTTTTAACAAGTCCTGCATCGTCTTTCAATGCTATAAAATATGTTGGTTCTCCAGAAATATTTAAAAGTAATGGGAATGTAGCATGGTATTTCAAGTTTTGCACCTGCCCTTCTGCTGAAGACATTGCCGAATCTTCTGTAGCACCCTCAACCTTATAAAACTTCGTTTCCATTGTACGTTGGTTCATCAGAACAAATCCAATATTTGACTGGTCTCCTGTTACAGATGTAACACCTGTGTAAAGCCATACATCATCATCAATTGCAAGGAAGTTGTAACCTGTTGTTGATTTTAAACAATCCTTCTGTCCAAGAATGCTATTTAGGAAGCCGTGTTTCAAACTACCATAATAATTATACAACTGTACAAGAAGATCTGCTGAATATGCACGATCTACCCATTCTGGTACATCTTCTACTTTATAATCTTTTGTCTCTCCAGTAATAGCATTACATAAAACAACTCGTCCAACTGTTTGACCTCCGAACAGACCGATGTTATATTTTTTTACCGGGCAAATCCAGTAAGGCACGTTATTTTCATCAATTTCAAAACTAATTTCATCGAAAATATACGTTGGATAGTTAAATCTTAAATGTCTATATATATTTCTATTGAAATGGTCACTTGTTGTATACTTCATACCCTGATCCAGTTTCACGAGTTCTGTGTTTTGTGTAGCCATATCAATCTTAATGTATGCTGGAATTCCATCTCTCATGTTGGTAACCCATTTAATAAGGTTAGCGTATCGAAGTGGTGAAACTCGTACCGGACGATTGTTATAGTTGATCTGACTATACAAATTGTCTACTTCAAACTGAGATACCATATCTACCATACTTCCCATTTTACGATTACCTAAAATGGTTGCAGAATCTCTGTCGAGAAGTGGAATCTGATCAAAAGAAAGTTCCTCAATATCTTTTGTAAATTCACCTTCTTCTACTGTCAAAAGTTTCTGATATTTTTTAGCATTTACGATTGGTGATGAAAGAATTGATCCGATTGCATAAACTGCAACAACTACTAAAAGTACAATAAGAATTGCTTTAAGACCTTTAGATTCTTTCATTTCATAACGATTTAATCTCTTTTTCCTAACATAAATGACTGCAAGAATAACAATCAGAACAATCAGAAACACCCAAAAATCTGTAGAATGAATGTTGATTGCTGGCAAAGCCACATAATAATATCCTGCTGCCAGAAGAAGAATTGCCAATATTGCCAATAACTTCATTTTCATTTTTTTCATACTTTTCCCTACCTTTGCTTATTTGAACCTTATAGCCCTTAATTATAACTTTTTATT
>JAHHTM010000222.1 GCA_020024675.1 Muricomes sp. | reverse complement strand
ATCTAATCCAGTAACTTTTCCATCATCAGCTAATAAAAGTTTACTTTTATCTATATTTATCTAGTAATTTTTTCTCAAATTTTGGACAAAATGTGTCACCTGGTCGATTTTAGGAAAAAATTATCGAATTTCTTAAGAAATAGTGCATTAGGGACTAGAAAGGTGGTTGCAAAAAGTTGTAGAATTAAGGTAATATGAGGGACTTTTGAGGAAGTTCCGAAAACATTTAAAGAAGGGAGACATTATGTCAACAAAAGCTTTTTATCCAATTAGTGAAATCGGAAAAGGAAAACCTGGTTTTGCTAAAACTCGTTCAATTATTGAAGCTGCTTTTTATGGTAACAACGTTGTTAAAGTTACATCATTAAAAGAAGCTTATAACTTAGCCAAAAATTCACCTGGAACAATCGTTACAGATATGCCAATTTTTGGAGCAGAAGAAATTGGTCTCGATAGAGATTCAAAAGTCTTATTATTTAATGATGGTGCAATCACAGGACGTTATGCTGCAGCACGTCGTATTGCTGGAGAACCAGGAGTAGATTGCGAGAAATTAGACAAAGTTGCAATGGATGCTGTATACAGTGCAAGATTCAAAAAAATGTATCATGCAACAGCATATGCAGGACTTGATCCTGAATTTATGGTAAAAGTTCATCTTCTTATTCCGGAAGGCGAAGAAAACATCATGTATTCATGGATGCTCAACTTCCAGTATATGTCAGATGAGTATGTAAAAATGTACAAAAACTCTAAACCAGTAGGTGATGGAAAAGAGCCTGATATTTATATCTTCTCTGATCCACAGTGGACACCAGTTGCACATCCAGGTGTTGATTACAGCTGCTTAAGCGATCCACAGACATTATGTTACTTCAATACAGAGACAAACTGTGCTTGTATTCTTGGTATGAGATACTTTGGAGAGCATAAAAAAGGTACACTTACAATGGTATGGGCTATTGCTAACCGTAATGGATATGCATCTTGCCATGGTGGACAGAAAGAATATCTTCTTCCAGACGGAAGAAAATATGTAGCATCTGTATATGGACTTTCTGGATCAGGAAAATCTACACTTACACATGCAAAACATGGTGGAAAATACGAAATTAAAGTTCTTCACGATGATGCTTTTGTAATCAACACAGATACATGTGCATCTATTGCTATTGAGCCTACTTATTTCGATAAGACACAGGATTATCCAACAGGATGCCCAGATAATAAATATCTTTTAACAGCACAGAACTGTGCAGCTACATTAGATGAAGACGGAAAAGTACAGCTTGTTACAGAAGATGTCCGTAATGGTAACGGACGTGCCATCAAATCTAAATTATGGTCACCAAACCGTGTAGATAAGATTGATGCTCCAGTTAATGCTATCTTCTGGATCATGAAAGACCCTACAATTCCACCAGTAGTAAAATTAAAAGGTTCTGCTCTTGCATCAGTTATGGGTGCTACTCTTGCAACAAAGAGATCTTCAGCAGAAAGACTTGCTCCTGGAGTTGATCCTAACAAACTTGTTGTTGTACCATACGCTAACCCATTTAGAACATATCCACTTGTAAACGACTACGAGAAATTCAAAAAATTAGTTGAAGAAAAGAACGTAGATTGCTATATCGTTAATACAGGTGATTTCATGGGCAAGAAAGTTCAGCCAAAAGATACACTTGGTATTCTTGAAGCTATTGTTGAGGAAAAAGCTGAATTCCATAAATGGGGACCATTCTCTGATATTGAAATCCTTGATTGGGAAGGATTTATTCCAGACATGAATGATGAATCATACGTATCCCAGTTAAAAGCACGTATGAATGACCGTGTTGAAGAAATCAAAGCATTCGGAACAGAAAAAGAAGGTTATGATAAACTTCCAGATGAAGCTCTTGCAGCTATTCAGAAAGTTGTAGACGAATTAAACTAATTAAAGTCGAAAAAGCAGTTACATTGTCTTAGGACATCGTAACTGCTTTTTTATAAAGATAAAACTACGACAGACGAAAATCTGTCGTAGTTTTTGATTTTTAGACTGTTTACATGAATATTTCAGCTTGTTTATTATTATCACAGACACTGTTTAACTTTTTGTAAAGAGAACGTAGTTTGAGTTCGCTTACAGAACGTGCTTTTTGTTTACAGTTTCGAACACATTTAAGACAGCCGATGCATTTCTTTTTGTCAATTTTTTTTGGATTTTTAGGATCAAGCGCGCCTGTTGGACAGGACTTTACACAGTTTTTACATTCAGTGCACAAAGTTACATCTACTTTAGGAATAAGAGAAGCTTTTCCACGCTTCTTGTAAGGGGTATTGCCTGGTACAGTAATCGCAATTGAATCAAAAGAATCTTCTTGTTTTAAACGGCGATTAAGCTGTACACCAAAGTCGTCAATGACTTTTAGATCTGCTTTGTTAGGACGACTCATACCAATAGAGCGTACTAAAGAATGTTCTGTTGGGAAAGCAGCTGCACCGATTACTTTAAATCCATGGGTTTCGACTTCTGTTTTTAATTCAAGAAGTGCATCTTCGTAAGCACGACATCCATATGTAATAACAAGAGCGCACGGTGTGTCATTTCCGTTTAAATATTCTAAATATTCTAGAAAAGGTGCAGGAACTCTTCCGCTATAGACAGGAATACCAAAGAGAACAAAATCATCTTTTTTAAAATTGAGAGAAGGCTTTTTCTCTTTATGAATTGAAAAATCAAAAGAAACAGATTTTAAAGTAATATTTTTTGTCACCTCCATGACTACTTTTCGGGTTGTACCAGTAGGACTAAAGTAGACAAGTTTTAATTCGTTCATTTTCATAAACAAAACACTCCTTTGTATAAAAAAATTTGAAGAACATAGTTCTATATTTCGAAAAAATGTATAAAAATAACTATAACACAAATTCATAGAAAATGCACGAAATTAAGTAAGATGTGGAAAAAAAGTAAAAAAAGACGTGTTCTGGTTGTAAAAACACGATAAATAGGTTATAATACGTGTAGGAAAACCTGAAATGTGCGATTATCCTGCTATTTTGAACCTACATTTACTTTAAACGGGATTCTTATATTTCTGTAATATGCCAGGCCTCCGACTAAGCAGTGGAAGGCAGAAAAGCAGATGCGGTTGCCCACCTAGCTTTGGCTAGGAGTCAAAATACAGGACCGGCATTTTGGGAACTTACTAAAGATGAAGGCAGCTGTCAGTGTACGGCTGTCTTTTTCTTTCATGTTATGTGA
>JAHHTM010000221.1 GCA_020024675.1 Muricomes sp. | reverse complement strand
ATTTTTATGTGGCCGGCAGAATATTTCGTGAAAGACAAAGAAAAGTTGTCTTTAGAATTGGAATATCAAGATGAATTACTAAACAAAGTTGTTAGTAAATTGAATGTAGTTAAAGCAAAACAAATCCCATCAGAGTCTGCGCATCCTGAGTTTGATGGCGAGAAGTATGTGGTAAAACCAGAGGTTATGGGAACAGCTATCGATCAGACAGTTTTAAAAGAAGTGCTTGTTGATGCGATAAACAAACTGCAAAAAAATGTCGATCTTGTAGAAAAAAAATGTTATTCGATGCCGGCGTTTACATCCGAATCTTCCGAAGTAAAAAAAGCATGTAATACAATGAATAAATATATAAAAACAAAGGTTACATACCTGATGGGTGAAAAAGAAATTGTTGATAAAAAACTGATTTCTGAATGGCTTACTGTGGACGACAATATGAATGTAAGTTTGAAAGAAGGAGTTGTAGAAGACTGGTTTAAAAAACTAGGAGAAAAATATGATACAGTTGGAAAAACGAGACAATATACAGCACCATCAGGAAAGAATGTCACAGTTTCAGGTGGAACATATGGTTGGAATCTTAATGAAAAAAAAGAAGCTGAATTATTAAAGGAATATATTAAAAATGGTGAAACGATAGAAAGAGAGCCTGAATATTATCAGGCAGCAGCCAGCCGTTCGGCACAGGATTTTGGTAATACATATATCGATATAGATCTTTCACTTCAACATATGTGGTATGTGGAGAATGGAAATGTTGTAATTGATACTGATGTTGTTACAGGTACACCAACGCCGGATAGAATCACACCGGAAGGTGTATATAGCATTGTTGAAAAAGAAGTAAATAAGACATTAATCGGAGCTACAGTGCCGGAAACAGGAAAACCAGCATACAAGATACCTGTTAGCTACTGGCTTCGTGTAACCTGGGATGGTGTAGGTATCCATGACTCTACATGGCGTGGAAGTTATGGGGGATCCGTGTACGAAACAGATGGGTCTCATGGTTGTATTAATACACCATACAATGCAGTACAAAACATGTATAAAACAGTGCCTATGGGTACACCAGTTGTGATGCATTATTAAAAAATCAGATAGGGGAAAATTTTATGTATGAATTATTAAAAAGAGAAGGCCTTGCAAAAAGAGGTCGCTTTCATACCGTGCACGGTATCATAGAAACACCAGTGTTTATGAATGTAGGAACAGCTGCTGCTATTAAGGGAGGTGTTTCAACAGATGATCTTAGACAAATTAAAACTCAGGTTGAGCTGTCAAATACATATCATTTGCATGTACGACCAGGTGATGATGTTGTAAAAAAAATGGGTGGACTTCATAAGTTTATGAATTGGGATAAACCAATTTTAACAGATTCAGGTGGATTTCAGGTGTTTTCGCTTGCGGGACTTAGAAAAATCAAAGAAGAAGGTGTTCATTTTCAGTCTCATATTGATGGACGGAAGATTTTTATGGGACCGGAAGAAAGTATGCAGATTCAGTCTAATCTAGCATCTACTATTGCTATGGCATTTGATGAGTGTCCATCAAGTGTGGCAGATAGAGCTTATATGGAAAATTCAGTAGCAAGAACCACTAGATGGCTGAAGCGATGTAAAGATGAGATGGAACGACTTAATAGTCTTCCAAATACAATTAACAAAGAACAACTTTTGTTTGGAATCAACCAAGGTGGTGTTTATGAGGATATTCGTATCGAACATGCAAAGAATATAGCGGAACTGGATCTTCCAGGCTACGCGATTGGCGGACTTGCTGTAGGAGAAAGCCATGAAGAGATGTATCGTATTCTTGATGCAGTAGTACCGCATCTCCCAGTAAACAAACCAACATATCTTATGGGAGTTGGGACACCAGCCAATATCTTAGAAGCTGTAGAACGTGGTGTAGATTTCTTTGATTGCGTTTATCCGACACGAAATGGACGACATGGTCATGTGTATACAAATCAGGGGAAACTAAATTTATTTAATGCAAAATTTGAACTTGATGACAAACCGATTGAAGAAGGATGTCAGTGTCCTGCTTGCAGAAGTTACAGCAGAGCGTATATTCGTCATCTTTTGAAAGCGAAGGAAATGCTTGGTATGCGTCTTTGTGTTTTGCACAATTTGTATTTCTACAATACAATGATGGAAGAAATTAGAGATGCTCTAGATGCTGGAAACTTTAAAGAATATAAGAAAAAGAAACTTGAAGGTATGAATAGTGGAAAATGTTAGAAAATTTCCAAAAAGAGACTTGAACAAAGTTCGCTTTTTGTGTATAGTTAGTATTGTTTAAGTATATATTAGGAGGAATTTATTAAATGAATGGTTTATTAGCCGCTGGCGGATTAGGCAGCATCATCTTAATTTATGTAGTAGTTCTTGGAGGTATGTGGTTTTTACTTATGCGTCCACAGAAAAAAGAGCAGAAGAGAGTACAGGCTATGCTTTCATCCATGGAAGTTGGTGATACTGCACTTACAACAAGTGGATTTTATGGCGTAATTATTGATATTTCAGAGACGGATGTTATTGTTGAGTTTGGTAACAATAAGAATTGTAGAATTCCAATGCAGAAAGCAGCAATTGCTCAGATCGAGAAGCCGAATGCTGATTAATTAAAAAAAGATTTAGGAGAATGCCAAAGGAGAAATCTGATGGCGTTCTTTTTTTATTTGCTGTTACAAAACATGTTTAGAAGTTTTAGTATATTTAATTTAACGATTTATCACTTTTGTGTAGTAAATGGTTGAAATGATAAAGAAAATGGGTTATTATATTAGATATATTTTCGATCATATATCATATACATATATGAATATAAATAAAATCAAATGTCAGGAGGAATGAAAAATGAGCAGAGTTTATAATTTTTCAGCAGGACCAGCAGTGTTACCAGAGGAAGTGTTAAAGTCAGCAGCAAGTGAGATGCTAGACTATAATGGAACTGGAATGTCGGTGATGGAGATGAGCCATCGATCCAAAACATTTGAGGAAATTATTATATCAGCAGAGCAGGATTTGAGAGAATTAATGAATATTCCTGATAATTATAAAGTATTATTTCTTCAAGGAGGAGCATCACAGCAGTTCGCTATGATTCCAATGAACCTGATGAAGAATAAATGTGCAGATTATATCATAACAGGACAATGGGCAAAAAAAGCAGCGGAAGAAGCAGAGAAATATGGAAAAGTAAACAGGATTGCTTCATCAGCTGACAAGATATTTTCAT